>JBGPYP010000204.1:0-4790 GCA_041493285.1 Casimicrobiaceae bacterium | reverse complement strand
GTCGACGAGGCGCCGACGTCGGTGTGCCCTTCCTTCCTGCGCTCGCTTTCGCAAGCGCAGTGAGAGGGCTCTATCGGGTGCGAAAGTCTTGAACCGGTGGGGTAGCTGCAGGTGATTGCCGACTTGGTCCAACTTGCCCCGCTCGGTTCAACAGCCCGCTTTGCGCCTGACCAGATCCAGGTTTGACTTTTTCATCGCTGGAATTACACCCATGGTCTTTGACGCCGTCTCTAGCGGCACGACTCTTTTCAGGTTGGATTGTAAGCTTGTTGTTACAACCATCGGTCGTTTTGCTTTGATCATCCGTGGCGCGACCTTGCTGCGTCAAGACCCGTTCGCTGGCGACGTTGCTCCTGGACGAGTTCAGGTTGATGGAGCTTGGCTTCGGTGGATCGCCGCCGGCCATGGCCGCTGTCGAAACGGTAGCGGTGAGCAGTGCGAACCATAGGCGCTTCATGTAACTCTCCTTAGGGTTAGAAAACGCTAGCGCGTCGGCGGAACGTTCGGGTCAGGTTCGTTCTGCATGATCTTCAGCCGGGTGATCAGCTTTCGCTGCGAATCCTTGGCTTATGGGCTGGAACTGCCGCATATTTCGTGCCTGTGGCACAGGGCCCATCCGCACGGGTGCCGATAAGTCCTTGCATTTGGGCCAAATCCGATTGTGGGAGGCTTCAGCGGCGTTGCGGGTTCCTGTCTTGCGACAGGTCGAAGCTCCCGTCCGCGCAGTCGCGCAACGGCCAAGGATGACGTGGTCCGACTGGGCGCTAGAAGAACTTTGCCAGCTTCCAGAGCGTCAACTTACCGCGATAGCTGACTCCCGAGACGCTCTGGAGAGCGAGTTGGGCTGTGGTCGGAGGGCCGAGACTGCATGGACGCTGCGATGAAGTGCGCGCAGGTTTGTGCGTTTTGGCGAGCGAGAGCTGAGGGCCTTCTCGCCGTAAGTTTGTGGCTTCGAGGTCGAGCTAGTCGCGGCTGAAGATTCCGTCCTTCAACACGTCCACGATGTTGTGAAGCGTTAGTTATCTGTTTTGAGCACTTGTACGACGTTGTTGAAATCGTCGGTCCACAGGCGCCAGCCGGCGCGCGGCTCGATCTTCTCCGCCACGTCGTCGATCGCCTCGACTTCGAGTGCGTCCTCGCTGTCGGACAGCAGCACCCAGTCGCTGCGGCTTGCCAGCGGCTCTTCGCCGTCGTCGGCGATGAGCACCGCGTGGAGGCCCTGCGCGTCGGCGAGCTGCTGCACGACCGGAGCGAGATTGAGATAACGGTTAGTGACGTGGAAGGCGATGATGCCGCCCGGCTTGACGTGTCGGCGATAGATTGCGAGCGCCTCGGAGGTGATGAGGTGGACCGGTATGGCGTCGCTCGAAAAAGCGTCGATCGCCAGCACGTCGAAGCCCTGCGGCGCTTCGCGTTCCAGGCTCAGCCGCGCGTCGCCCAGCGCGATCTCGATGGTCGCGTCGCTCTTGCCGATGAAACTGAAGTCGCGCTTGGCGATGCCGATCACCGCGGGGTTGATGTCGTAGAAGCGATAGATGTCGCCCTTGCTGCCGTAGATCGCGATCGTTCCGGTGCCCAGCCCGATGACGCCAACCTTCAACCGGCGAAGCGACGGATGCAGCGACTCCAGCGCGCGTCCGATGCCGGAAGTGTCGGTGTAGTACGTCGTCGCGTGGCGCTCGAGCTCGGGACTCGCGTATTGCGTGCCGTGCAGGATCGTGCCGTGGATGAGCGAGCGGTGAGCGTTGGCGGTGCCGGCGCTCCATTCCTGGACGCGCAGCACGCCGTAGAAATTGCGCGTGGCGAAGAGCGTGTTCTCGTAGAAGCTGTGGATGCTCCACCCGGCGGCGCCGATCGAAAACAGCAACGACGCCGCGGAGAGAACGATGAAGACCGGATGCGCGCGCCGCACCTGGAACAGGAGCAGGGCCGCGCACGCGACGAGCCCGAACGCCAGCTCGAAATACGCCGGCAGGACGAGCGGCGCGACGATACCGACCAGGGCCGAGCCGATCGCGCCGCCGAGTGAAACCATCAGGTAGAAGCGCGTCAGATAGCGAGGCGCCGGCTTGAGCCTTGAGAGCTCGCCGTGGCAGAACATGCACGCGAGAAACAATCCGGCGCTGAACACGCCGATCTGCAATTGGAGCTGGTGGGTCAGCTCGCTGTCCGCGAGCGTCCAGCCCATCACGCCCAGCCCGGCGGCGAGCATGGCGAGGAAGATCGGACGGCGGTACCAGAGTGTGCTGTCGAAGCAGAGGATGAAGGTCAGCAGGTAGATCGACAGCGGCGCGATCCACAGCAAGGGGATCGACGCAATGTTCTGGCAGATGTGGTTCGAGACCGCGAGCAGCAGGAACGAACCGGTCGCGGCGAGCGTCGCCCAGAGGAGCTGCCGGCCTGGCGTCGGAGCTGCCTCGCGCGAGTCGACGGCGGAGCCGCGCTCGAACGCAGACGACAGGGCCGCACGCGGCGCGCGCAGGCTGAACCAGGCGGACGCGGCGGTGAGCAGCGCGAACGCGATATACGCCGCAGACCAGGTATTCGACTGGAGCCGCGTCGCGACCCACGGCTCGAGCGCGAACGGGTAGCCGAGCAGCGCGAGCATCGACGCCAGGTTCGAGAGCGCGAACAGCCGATACGGACTCCGGCCCGGATAACTCTTCGCGAACCACACCTGCACCAGCGGGCTCGTCGTCGACAACAGGAAGTACGGCAAGCCGATCGTCGCCGCAAGGAGCCCGAGGATCAGGAGTGAAGGGCTCTCGGTGCCGAGCGGTTTCCACTGCGCGCCGGGTACGATCGGCAACAGCACGCAGCTCGCCGCCAGCAGCACGACGTGCAGCCCGACCTGCGCCTTCGCCGACAGGCGTCGCGCGACCGCGTCCGAATACGCGTAACCGAGGAGCAGCGTCGTCTGGAAGAAGACCAGACAGGTGGTCCACACCGCGGCCGACCCGCCGAACCAAGGCAGGATCTGCTTGGCGGTGATCGGCTGCACCAGGAACAGCAGAAACGCGCTGAAGAAAATCGTGGTCGCGTAAAGCGGCATGAGCAAGGCGAGACATGCCGGCGCCCCGCGCTGGCAGCGCGCATTGTAGCGGTTCGGAGGCGCGATTACTCTCCGGCGGGCTGGCCCGTAGAGCTGCGGCCGAACCGGCCGGTCAATATGTGGGTTTTTGCCGGAAGTAGTCGAGGCGGTCGATCGACCGGACCTCGACGACGCGTACGTCGTTGTCCTGCAGGACGCGCAACGGAATTTGGCTGCCCGCCGCACCGCGGCCCCAGATTTTGCGGTAGAACTCCGCCTGCGAGTGCACCGGATCGCTCCCGACGGCCAGGATGATGTCGCCGGTGCGAACTCCGGCCCGATCCGCCGGGCCTTCGGGCGACACCCGCGTCACCAACAGGCGCCCCTGGACCTCATCTGCGGCGACGCCCAGCCACGGCCGCGCCGGCCCGGCACGGCGGCCGGAGTTCAGCAGATCCGGCAGGATGGGCTTGAGGAGATCGACCGGCACGAACATGTTGCCGGGCAGATGCGGGTCGGCATCGGTCGCGTCGCGCAGGATGAGCGAGCCGACGCCGAGCAGCGAGCCGTCTTTGCCGATCAGCGCGGCGCCGCTCCAGTTGAGCGACGGCGGCGAGGTGAAAATCGCCTTGTCGAGCAGGTATTCCCAGTTGCCGGTAAACGAGCGTCGCGACACGACGTACGCGAGCGTCACGTCGTCGCGCCCGCCGTGATTGACGATCAGCACCGGATCGCTCTCGGCGAGCTTGGCGGAGTCGCCGAGCGGCAGCGGCGAAGCGTCGAAGGGCGCGATCGACCGCACCAATGCGAGGCCCGAGGCGTGGTCATAGCCGACGACCTTGGCCGGCAGCGTGCGTCCGCGATCGTCGACGATGTTGACTTCGTCGGCTTCGATGATCAGATAGCCGATGGTCAGGATCAGCCCATCCTTGTCGATCACGACGCCCGTGCCCTCGCGCGAGGTGCCCAGCGTCGCCGCGCTGCGCGCGTCGGGGAGCGCGCGGGCACGCACCTTGACGATGGCACTGAAAAACTTCTCGGCGTCGATTCTTGCCGCCTGATTGTCGGCGGCCGGCTCGTCGGCGGCGAGTGCTGAGAGCGCGATCGCGAGGCCCGCCGCGAGCAGCCACCGCGTGGCGCGCCACGCGGAACGCGAATGCAGGGGAAGCATGGCAACCTCCATCGTTAGAGATCAACGCCCCGACCCCAACTCGCCGCAGCCACGCGATGACGACAAGGCGAGTGTCTGGCAACCGGTAGCCGAATCTTGCCACCGATTGGACCGACGGGTTAGGGGCGGGTTCCGGCGGCTATAATGCGCGCGATACGCCGGATTGCCCTGAGGAGCCCCCTTGAAGACGAGCGCTGTAACCGCGGCCGATCTGTCGCGCTCGGTGATCGCTCTGCACGCTTTGACGCCGCTGCGCAACCTCAAGTCGAGTCCCGGGGCGGTTCGGCGCCCGTTCCGCCGGCTTGAGGGCGACCGCGCGGCGGCGCTGCCGGTGACAGTAGCCACGCCGGGCTCGGCATGAGCGCGCGCAAGAAGCCCGAAGACCTGCGCTCGCACCGCTGGTTCGGCGCGAGCGACATGCGTCAATTCGGGCATCACTCGCGCGCCGCCCAGATGGGCTACTCGCGTCGCGATTACCTGGGCAAGCCGATCATCGCAATCGTCAACACCTGGAGCGACATCAATGCCTGCCACTCGCACTTCCGGACGCGCGCCGAGGAAGTGAAGCGCGGCGTGCTGCAAGCGGGC
>JBGPYP010000067.1:0-10537 GCA_041493285.1 Casimicrobiaceae bacterium | reverse complement strand
CGGCTCGTCGTCGTCGGGAAACTTGAGTCCACGATGATGTTCTTCGCCACCTTCGGGCAGAAAGTAGTACAGCCGCGCGTAGTGGAACGCGAACAGCGTGTGGATCAGCAGCCACGACACGAAGAGCGCGGTGATCGACAACGTCAGTCGTTCGGCCCGCGGCCAGAACGACAAGTCCTTGATGTCGCCGACCATGAAGCCGATCGCGACGAAGCTCGCGCTCGCGGCGATCACGACCACCAGGAAGATCATGTACCCGCTTGGATCATAGCGCTGAGCGCGCAAGCGGGTCAGCGGCGCGTCGGCCCGCGCGATCACCAGCCACGCCAGGCCGAGATAACACAACACGCCGACATCCCAGCTCGCCAGCATCACGAACCTGGTGGAGAACCAAAGCTGCAGCACCAACGACGCGCCGACCGCGAGGACGACCGCGATCCCCAGCAAATGCGGAGCGCGCCAGTGAACGATCGGCGGTAGTGGCGGTTTGACGGCCATGGCGGGCGGGTGCAAGCGGCAAGCGTCGAGCTTAGCCGATTTTGCCCGACGGGAACACGAGACGCTGCCCGTGCCGGCGTGAAGCCGCCTGCGGCGCGCGGGTCAGCCCTCGCGGCGCGCCAGGCGGCGTTCGAGCCAGGTATCGGCGGCGATCCTGCCGGGGCCGCAGATCAGCAACACGAGCAGCATCGTGCCCCAAAGGACGTGATCCTTGACCGCGACGTCTGGCAGCGCCGCATACGAGATCACCGCGACGATGTTGAAGATGAAGAGCACGCCGGCCGCGAAGCGCGAGCCCAGCCCCAGCGCCAGCAGCACCGGCATCGACAGCTCGGTCGCGGTGCCCAGGGTTGCGGCGACCGTGGGCGGCAGCACCGGCACGTGGTACTCGTCGGTGAACAGCGCCAGCGTGATGCTCCAGTCGTGAATCTTGGTAAGCCCCGAGAGCAGGAACACGCGTGCGACGTAGAACCGGAATCCGAGCAGCAGCAAGGGTTGCAGCTTGTCGATCAGCCGCGTGACGGTGCAGTAGAGCCCGGCGAGCCGGCGGAACGGGGAGGTTGACGGAGCGGTATTCACGATGGAATCCCCGGTCGGGACGACGGCGGCGCGCGGAACGCGACGAGGGTCTGCGCGGCAACGTGGCCCTTGAGCGTGGTGGCCAGATCGAACGACGGCTCGGCTGCAAGCGCGCGCTCGACGGCGTCGGCGAGTTGGAGGTTGCGCGCCAGCGCGAAGAGGAAGGCGTACGCGCCCGGCGTCAGTCGCTCGACCGTAACACCGTTCGTGCCCCGTACGATCAGTAACGCGTCGCCACCTTCGCCGAGATCGACGCGATCATCGCCCGTGTGAGCCGGCTGGTTCACCTGCCAGATGTGCAAGATCGGATACGGCGAGGCGATAAGCTGGGCAGACGGATGGAATTTGAAGCGCAGCTCGCCGAGCGTCGTTTCCGGTACTGTGGCGAGGGCGGCGAGATCGAGCGCGGCGGCGTCGGCGGCGATGTTCGCCTGGTCGATCGCCCACTCCAGCCGCGCGACGTCGGGAAGATACGCAAGCTCCCGCGCGGGAGGATAAGCCGGGAGAAAACGCGCCAGCTCGCCGCCGTAGTGGTTCACGTCGCCGCGCAGTGACGGATGCGCGCGCACGAAAGCTTCGACCGCCGCGTTGAAAAACGCCGCGCCGACCAGCCGGTGCAGGACGGGATAGGTCGCCGCAAGCACCTTCCGATAGTTGCCCAGCACGTTGTCGCGATAGATGGCGATCCTCTCGGCCGCGCCGACATCGCCGGCGACGATGCCGAGACCTGCGATCGACGCGTTGTCGCCGAACACCGTGGCGGCGGAGAAGCCTCGCTGTAGTTCACGCAGCGACGGCATCGGTTGGCTCCAAAATGGATTGCGCGATCGCCGCTTCGTCCAGCAGCACGTCGAGCGCAGGCAGGTCGGTGTCCCATTCGATCAGCGTCGGCTTCGGGCCGAAGCGGTCGATGGTCGCGCGGTAGAGCGCCCACACCGGCGGCGCGACGCGCGCGCCGTGCGTGTCGATGAGGCAAGGGCTGCTGGCGTCGAAGCCGGCGAGATGGATCTCGGCCACCGCGTCGCCGGGGATCGCGGCCAGGTAGACGAGCGGGTCGAAACCGTGGTTCACCGCGTTGACGTAGACGTTGTTGACGTCGAACAGAAGCTTGCAACCGGTGCGCTGCGCGACCGCGGCAACGAAGTCCCATTCGGCCATCGCGTCGGAATCGAAACGCAGATACGCAGAGACGTTCTCGACCAGCAACGGCCGCCCGAGCGCGGCCTGCACCGCGTCGACGCGCTCGCACACCAGCGCCAGCGCTTCCTCGGTGAACGGCAGCGGCAACAGGTCGTTCAGGTGCCGCCCATCGATGCGGCCCCAGCAGAGGTGCTCGGAAATGGCCGCCGGCTCGATCCGCGCGGCGAGCCGCTTCAGGCGCGCCAGGTGTCCGGTATCGAGCGCGTCGGCGGAACCCAGCGACAATCCCACGCCGTGCAACGAGATCGGATACTCGGCGCGGATCGCGTCGAGCGCGGCGAGCGCCGGCCCGCCGTCGACGAAGTAATTCTCGCTGTGGACTTCGAACCAGCCGATCGGCGGCCGTTCCGCGCGGACTTGTGCAGTGTGCGGAGTGCGCAAGCCGATGCCGGCGACGTCGGGCAGGGGTGTGATCGCAGGCATGGGATGACGCGACGCGCAGCGAGCGGCGACGGCACGCGCCGCCGCCGGGCAGACAGCGCTGTGACGATTACGACTTCGGCGCGGTCAGCTTGCCGCCGATCTTCTCGCAGGAGCCCTTCTCGACGTACTTCCACGAGATCGGATCCTTGTCGACGGTGCTCTGACCGGCGCAGGCATGCTTGCCTGCGGCGCAGTCGTTCTGGCCTGCCTTGGCGACGCCGTAGCACTTGTCCTTGCTCGGCTGCGGGGGGGCGGGCTGTGCGGTCACGGTGCTCGCGGCAAAGCCGAGCGCCAGCAGGCCGGCAACGGCCGCCTGGATGGTGGTTTGATGCTTCATGAACAGCTCCTTCGAAGGTTGGACAATGTCGGATGGGGGCACGGTCGCCCCTTTCCGCCTTTTGGTCGGCTACGGCAGCGCCACCTTACATGCGGCGTCGTGCCGCCGGCAAGCCCGACTCGCACCCCGCTTGGCCGGGAAGGCGCCTCACCGTCCAAATACCGCTAACATTGGGCGGGTAGAGCCATTCCCGTCCCGGAGCGCCATGCGGTTTACCGTCGCCACGTACAACATTCACAAGGGTTTCTCGCAGCTGACCCGGAAGATGGTCATTCACGAGCTGAAGGATCGGTTGCACGGGCTCTCCGCCGACGTCCTTTTCCTCCAGGAAGTCCAGGGCGTGCATCGCCGCCACGCGCGTCGCTACCACAACTGGCCCGGCAAGCCGCAACACGAATTCATCGCCGATACCGTCTGGCACGAGGTCGCGTACGGCCGCAACGCGGTCTACCAGCAGGGGCATCACGGCAACGCGGTGCTTTCGCACTTTCCGATCGTCGCCCAGGAGAACCTGGACATTTCCGCCCACGCCTTCGAAAGGCGCGGGCTGCTGCACTGCGTGCTGCAATTGAAGCGCGGCCTGCCGGCGCTCCATTGCATCAATGTCCATCTCGGCCTGTTCGAGCGCGGGCGCCGTTGGCAGGTGCACGCGCTGTGCGAGCGCATCCGCGAGGCCGTGCCGAACGGCGCGCCGCTGATCGTCGCCGGCGATTTCAACGATTGGCGGCGCAAGGCCGACCGGACGCTCCAGGAAGAGCTGGGCGTGACGGAGGTCTTCGAAGCGGCGCGCGGCCGCCCGGCGCGCACCTTCCCGGCGGTGCTGCCGGTACTTCGGCTCGACCGGATCTACTCGCGCGCACTGACGATCGTCGGCACGGCCGTCCATTACGCGTACCCGCTGGCGCGGCTGTCCGACCATGCGGCGCTGGCGGCGACTTTCGATCTCGATCGTCCTGCCCGCTCTTCCGGGCGCTAGCCTGCTAAAGCCGTGGACCGCTTCATCGCCGGCAACCGTGTTGCGCTCCTCCGGAGCGGAGCCGAATACTTTCCGGCGCTGGAACGCGCGATCGACTCCGCGCAACAGGAGATCTGGCTCGAGACCTACATCTTCGCCGACGACGTAACCGGCCGGCGCATCGCCGAAGCGCTGGCGCGCGCCGCGCGGCGCGGCGTCAAGGTGCGCGTCATGGTCGACGGCTGGGGCGCCAAGTACTATCTCAGCTCGGCGCTCGAGCGCTTCATGCGCGAGGCTGGCGTCGACCTGCTGAAGTACCGGCCCGAAGTCTCCGCCTGGCAGTTCCGGTCGCACCGGCTGCGCCGGTTGCACCGGAAGCTCTGCCAAGTCGACCACCGCATCGCGTTCGTTGGCGGCATCAACGTGATTGACGACATGAACACGCCCGGCCACAAGCCGCCGCGGCTGGATTTCGCGGTCAGCGTCGAGGGCCCGCTGCTGCCCTCGATCGCGCAGACGATGCAGCGGGTGTGGGCGCTCGTGCAGCTCGTGCAGCTCGGCGCGAGTCAACTGCCGCTGTTCCCGGAGCGGGGCAAGGCCGAGCGCGTCGGGACGCAGACCGCCAAGTTCCTCATCCGCGACAACCTGCGCCACCGCCGGGACATCGAGCAGGCTTACATGGCGGCGATCCGCGGCGCGAAGCGCGAAATCATCATCGCCAACTCGTATTTCTTCCCGGGCATCACGTTTCGCCGCGAGCTGGTGGAAGCGGCCGCGCGCGGCGTGGCGGTGACGCTGATCCTGCAGGCCAAGGTCGAGTACGTGCTGCTGCACTTCGCCGGACGCGCGATGTACGGCCAGCTTCTGCAGGCGGGCGTCGTGATCGAGGAATACTACAAGAGCATGTTGCACGCCAAGGTTGCCGTAATCGACGACCGCTGGGCGACCGTCGGCTCGTCCAACATCGATCCTTACAGCCTGCTGATGGCGCGCGAGGCGAACGTGGTCGTGCGCGACCGGGGCTTCGCTGTGGAGCTCAAGCGGGAGCTCGTCGAGATCGTCGAGAATGGCTCGCAGCGGGTGATCCATCAGGATTGGCAGAGCCGGTCGCGGCTGTACAAGGCCGCGATCTGGATCGCCTACGGCATCGTGCGCGTGGCGATGGGCGTGCTCGGTTATGGCGGCAACGAGTGGTTTTCCAAGCGCTCGAGGGCCGAGCATCAGGCCGGTAGCCCGGGCTGAGCGAACGGGGCGAACCCCGGGCCGCGCGTCGCCGTTGCGCGTGCTCGCGCCCGCGGCCTCGTTGTCTCTCGGCGCCATGCGTTCCGCGGAGTGTTGGCCGACGCGTCTGCTAAACTTCGTCCATCGATGCGCCGCGCTTCATCCGTTCCGCTCCCCGCACCACCCGATCGCGCGTACCGCGGCGACTGGCACACCGTCGGCACGCTGCTGCCGTACCTCCTCGCGTACAAGGGCCGGGTGTTCCTGGCGCTCGGCTGCCTGATCGCCGCCAAGCTGGCGAACGTCGGTGTGCCTCTGGTATTGAAGGAGATCGTCGATCGCCTGACCGCTCCGCAGACACTGGTGCTGCCGCTGGCGTTGCTCGCCGCCTACGGCGCAATGCGCTTGTCGACGACGGCGTTCACGGAGCTGCGCGAATTCCTATTCGCCAAGGTCACGCAGCGCGCGCTGCGCACGATCGCGCTGCAGGTGTTCCGGCACCTGCACGCGCTGTCGCTGCGCTTCCATCTCGCGCGGCAGACGGGCGGGCTCACCCGCGACGTCGAGCGCGGCACTCGCGGCATCTCGACGCTGATCAGCTTCGCGCTGTTCTCGATCCTGCCCACGCTAGTCGAGATCGGGCTCGTCTCGACGATCCTGATCGCGCGCTACGACGTCTGGTTCATAGGCATCACGCTGGGTGCGCTGATCGTCTACGTCGTCTATACGGTGACGATCACCGAATGGCGCACCGGGTTTCGGCGGACGATGAACGAGCTGGACTCGAGGGCGAACACGCGCGCGATGGACAGCCTGCTCAACTACGAGACCGTCAAGTATTTCAACAACGAGGAGTACGAAGCGGTGCGCTACGACGAGAGCATGCAGCGCTGGGAAACCGCGGCGGTCAAGAGTCAGAGGTCGCTGTCGCTGCTCAACATCGGCCAGAGCGCGATCATCGCCGTCACGGTGACGCTGATGATGTGGCGGGCGACACTCGGCGTGGTCAACCACACGATGACCATCGGCGATCTGGTGCTCGTCAACGCGTTCATGCTCCAGCTCTACGTCCCGCTCAACTTCCTTGGGGTCATCTACCGCGAGATCAAGCAGGCGCTGGCGGACATGGAGCGGATGTTCCACCTGATCGAGGAGCACACTGAAATCAGGGATACACCGGGCGCCGGACCGCTCGAGGTGACGGCCGCCGCGGTGCGCTTCGAGCACGTCGATTTCTCGTACGAACCGAACCGGCAGATCCTCTTCGACGTTTCGTTCGCGATTCCCGCCGGGCGCACGATCGCCGTTGTCGGGCCGAGCGGCTCGGGGAAGTCGACCCTCGCGCGGCTCTTGTATCGTTTCTATGATGTTTCAGCCGGCCGCATCACGGTCGACGGTCAGGACCTGCGCGCAGTGCAGCAGACGAGCCTGCGCGCCGCGATCGGCATCGTCCCTCAGGACACGGTCCTGTTCAACGACTCGATCGAGTACAACATTGCCTATGGCCGGCCGGGCGCGACGCACGAGGAAATCGTCGCCGCGGCACGGCTCGCGCAGATCCATGACTTTGTCGCCAGCTTGCCCGAGGGCTACCGCACGCCGGTTGGCGAGCGCGGGCTCAAGCTCTCCGGCGGCGAGAAGCAGCGCGTCGCGATCGCGCGCGCGATCCTCAAGAATCCACGCATCCTCATCTTCGACGAGGCGACCTCGGCGCTCGATTCGAAATCGGAAAAGCTGATCCAGGCCGAGCTCGAGGAGATCTCGGCCGACCGCACGACGTTCACCATCGCGCATCGGCTGTCGACGATCGTCGGCGCCGATCAGATCGTGGTCCTCGAGCGCGGACGTATCGTCGAGCGCGGCACGCACGTCGAGCTGCTCGCGCGCGGCGGCGCGTACGCGCGGATGTGGGCGTTGCAGCAGCAGGAACGCGTGGAATCGGCCGGCGAGGTGACCGCTTGAGCGGCGCCGCCCGCCGTTTGTAGGTACCCAGTCAGCTTATAAGCCATTGATACGTTAAGAAGTTTGGCATGACCCTTGCGGTTGTGATATAAACCCGGCTGCCTTCTAAGAACGAGCTTAATGAAAATTCGCCTGCCCGTTGTTTTGCTTGGCTTAATCGGCATGACGGGCCCCGCATGGGCAGCGGGCGACGGCGCGGTCACGACTGCAGGTACGCCAAATCTGACGCGCGACGTCACCAAGCTCAAGCTTGCGTCGGCGAATGCCCTGATCCTTGACGCCAAGGCCGGGCAGCCGATCTACGCCAAGGGCGCGGACAATGTGACCCCGATCGCGTCGGTGACCAAGCTGATGACGGCGATGGTCGTGCTCGACGCGCAGCAGCCGCTCGACGAGGCCATCGCCGTGGACATGGGCGACCTCGATATGCTCAAGGGCAGCCATTCGCGGTTGGGTCTCGGGAGCGAATTGCCCCGTGGCGAGATGCTACGTCTAGCGCTCATGGCCTCCGAGAACCGCGCCGCGTCGAGCCTCGCCCGGCACTATCCTGGCGGGACCGAGGCGTGCATCGAGGCGATGAATCGGAAGGCGCAAAGCCTGGGCATGACGCGCACGCGCTTCAACGATCCCACGGGGCTGTCGAGCGACAACGTGTCGACGGCGAGCGACCTCGCACTGATGGTGAGAGCCGCGGCCGGCTACGACCTGATCCGGGAAGCGACGACGACGTCGAGTCACTACGTCGAAGTGCAGCCGACCGGCCGCATCCTCGGCTACAACAACACCAACTCGCTGGTCCGCGGCGGGCAATGGGACATCCAGGTCAGCAAGACCGGCTTCATCCGCGAGGCGGGCAAGTGTCTGGTCATGCTCGCCAACATCGCCAGCCGCCCCGTCGTCATCGTGCTGCTCGACTCGTACGGCAGGCTCACGCGTGTCGGCGACGCCAACCGCGTGAAACATTGGCTCGAGACCGGCGAGGCGCTGCCGGCAACCCGCGCGGTTAAAGCCAAACGCATCAAGGGAACGATCCTGCCGGCTTCGTCGGTGCGGACGCCGCCGAAGACCAAGACGCGCGCGTAAACCCAGTCAGGAACTCAAGAGGTTAAGAAGTAAGGAAGCAAGACCGGAGCACGCCTGTCCGGGCCAGACTGACTTCCTCATTTCCTTAACGCCGGTCGTTGATTCTGCGCCAGTAGCTCCTTGGCGTGCGCGCGCGTCTTGGCGGTGATTTCGTGGCCGCCCAGCATGCGCGCCAGCTCCTCGACCTTCGCCGCGGCGTCGAGACGGGTCAATTCGGTGGCGACGCGCTCGGAGCCGCCCTTCTTGAGCACGCGATAGTGGCCGTCCGCGCACGCCGCCACCTGTGGCAAATGCGTGACGCACAGGACCTGTCGCCGCGCGCCGAGTTGCTTCAGCAGGCGTCCGACCGTCGCCGCGACTGCGCCGCCGATGCCGGCGTCGACCTCGTCGAAAATCAGCGTCGGCACCTGTCCGACGTCGGCGAGAACGACCTGGATCGCGAGCGCGAGGCGCGACAGTTCGCCGCCGGAGGCCACATGCGCAATGGGGCCCAACGGCTGCTTGGGGTGCGTTGCCACCTGAAACTCGACCGTTTCCATGCCGAAGCTCGCGGGCTCGGTGACCGCATCCAGCGCGACGTCGAACCTGCCGCCGGTCATCGCCAGTTGCTTCATCGTCGCAGTCACGCGATGGGCGAACTCCGTTGCGGCGAACCTGCGCTTGGCGCCGAGCTCTCCGGCGAGCGCCCGATACGCGGAGAGCGCTTCGCGCTCGGCGCGCGCCAGCGCTTCGGTATCCGTATTCTCGGCGAGCGCGGCGAGCCTCGCTGCGGTCTCGGCAGCGAGGGCGGGCAGCGCCTTCGGCGCCACGCGATGCTTTCGCGCCACGGCGTGAATCGCGGCAAGCCGCTCCTCGATCCGCGAGAGTTCCGCCGGGTCGAGATCGAGCCGCTCGCGGTACCCGCGCAGCGCGCGGCCTGCTTCGTCGACGCGAATCCGCGCCTCGTCGGCCAGCGCCACGATTTCCGAGAGCGACGGGTCGTGCGCCATTGCCTGCCGCAGGCGCTGGATCAGCGCGGCGAGCCGCGAGTTCAGCGCCGCTTCGCCTTCGACGAGGTCCGCCTCGCCGATCGCCGCGGCTTCGAGCAGGCCGGCCGCGTTGGCGAGCCGCGATTGTGCGGCGTTGAGCTCCTGCCACTCGGCCGCGGTCGCGCCGAGCGCGGCGAGCTCCGCCTGCCGCGCCCCGAGCAGGTCGCGCTCCGCGCTGAAGGTCGCCGCTTCGCGCTCGCCACGCACGCGCCGCTCGGCCGCCTCACGCCAGACGCGCCACGCGGTCGCGACGTCGCGCGCGAGCGCCGTGAAGCCCCCGAAGGCGTCGACGAGCTGGCGCTGAGTTTCGGGGCGGCCGAGCGATTCGTGCGCGTGCTGGCCGTGCAGGTCGACCAGCGACGCGCCTGCTTCGCCAAGTTGCGCGAGCGTTACGGGCCGGCCGTTGATCCACGCGCGGCTGCGTCCTTGCGCATCGAGCGTGCGGCGCAGGAGCAGCGGCCCGTCGTCGGCCAGATCCTGCTCGATCAGCCATGCGCGAGCTGCCGTCGCGTCGCCGAGATCGAACTCGGCGGCAAGCTCTGCACGCTCGCTGCCCGGGCGCAACTGCCGCGTCTCGAACCGGCCGCCGAGGAGGAGCGACAGCGCGTCGAGTAGGATCGACTTTCCGGCTCCGGTCTCGCCGGTCAACACCGTGAATCCCGGCTCGAACTCGATCTCGAGCGCTTCGACGACGGCGAAGTTGCGGATCGACAGGGTGCGGAGCATGGGCGGGAAAGCGATTGAGGAAGTACATCCTCACGGCTTTTTCACTTCCTCACTGATTCGCGGGCCGCAACCGCTCCGGCGTCTCGCTCCAATGCAGCTTGCGGCGCAGCATCGCGAAGTGATCGTGATCCTTCGGATGGAGCAATCGAACCCGGTGCTCGGCACGCCGGACGACGATGCGGTCGCCCTCGGCCAGCGGGAAGTTCGCCTGCCCGTCGCAGTGCAGGCTCGCATCCTTGCCGCGGAGGAGCACGATCTCGATCACGACCGAATCGCGCACCGCGATCGGGCGGTTGGTCAGCGCGTGCGGCGCGACCGGCACGAGCAGGATCGCGGCGACGACGGGATCGACGATCGGCCCCTGTGCAGAGAGCGCATACGCGGTGGAACCGGTCGGCGTTGCCACGATCAGGCCGTCGCCGCGCATCGCGTAGACGAAGCGCCCGTCGATCGTCACGGAGCAGTCGATCATGCCGCCGAGTGCCCCCCGGTTGACGACGACATCGTTGAACGCGAGCGTGCGCT
>JBGPYP010000174.1:0-5661 GCA_041493285.1 Casimicrobiaceae bacterium | reverse complement strand
GCCGACGAACAGGCGCGTGAGATCGTAGCCCGCACTCGACTTGCGGGCGCGCCCGCCGGTCCGCACGATCCGGCCATCCGCCGCGACCACCGTGAGCCCCAGCACATTCTCGCGCATCGTGCCGTAGCGCACCGCGTTGGTGCCCGACGCGCGCGTCGCGGCCATGCCGCCGATGGTCGCATTGGCGCCGGGGTCGATCGGGAAGAAAAGCCCGGTACCTTTCAATTCGGCGTTCAACTGCTCGCGCGTCACGCCCGCCTGCACGCGGCAATCGAGGTCCTCGGAGTTGACTTCGAGCACCCGATTCATCTGCGACAAGTCGACGCACACGCCTCCGTACAGCGCCGCAACGTGGCCTTCGAGCGACGTGCCCACGCCAAACGCGATGACCGGCACGCGGGCGAGATGACACAGGCGAACGATCGCGGCGACCTCCTCGTTCGATTGCGGGAACACGACGACGTCGGGCAGCGCGGAGTCGGCGAGGCCCTCGCCGTGGCTGTGATGCTCGAGCACGGCGTGCGAGGTCACCGCCCGCTCGCCATAGTCGCCGCAGAGTTTCCGCACCAGCTCGGCGACGGCGTTGGGGTCGGGTCGGGTGATCGCGTGGGTCTCCATGCTTGCTTTCTTCGTGTGCCTAGAATCGCGGCAACTCGGGGTGCGGCAGCGCCCCGTGGTGCACGTGCATCCGGCCCATCTCGGCGCAGCGACGCAGCGTCGGCACCGCCTTGCCGGGGTTGAGCAGCCCATCGGGATCGAAGGCGCGCTTCACGCCGTGAAAACGCGCGAGCTCGGCGGGCGCGAACTGCATGCACATGTCGCCGAGCTTCTCTACGCCGACGCCGTGCTCGCCGGTGATCGTCCCGCCGACCTCGACGCACAGCTGCAGGACCTTCGCGCCGAACGCCTGCGTCTTCTCGGCGTCGCCCGGCCGGTTGGCGTCGTAGAGGATCAGCGGATGGAGGTTGCCGTCGCCGGCGTGAAACACGTTCATGCACGGCAGTCCGAATTCCTGCGACAGCTCCGCGATCCGCTTGAGCACCGGCGCGAGCGCGCGGCGCGGGATGGTGCCGTCGATGCAGTAGTAGTCCGGCGAGATGCGCCCCGCCGCGGGGAACGCCGCCTTGCGCCCGGACCAGAAGCGCTCGCGCTGCTCCTCGCTGCGCGAGACCTCGATCAGAGTCGCGCCGCTCTCCTCCATCAGGCCGCGAACCAAGGCGACTTCCTCGGTGACTTCCGCAGGCACGCCATCGGATTCGCAAAGCAGGATCGCCTCCGCGTCGGTCGGATAGCCGGCGTGAACGAACGGCTCGACCGCGCTGATCGTCAGCCGGTCCATCATCTCCAGGCCCGCGGGCACGATGCCCGCACCCATGATCGCCGCGACCGCATCTCCGGCTTTGGCGACGTCGTCGAACGCGGCCAGCACGCACTTGGCCTCCTGCGCTATGGGCGTAAGCTTCACCGTCACCTCGGTGATCACCGCAAGCAATCCCTCGGAGCCGCAAATCAGCGCGAGCAGGTCGTAACCTGGAGCGTCGAGCGCTTCGCCGCCGAACTCGACGACTTCGCCGGTGATGAGCGCGGCGCGCACGCGGCGCACGTTATGCACGGTCAGCCCGTATTTCAGACAATGCACGCCACCGGAGTTCTCGGCAACGTTGCCGCCGATGGTGCACGCGATCTGCGACGAGGGATCGGGCGCGTAGTACAGCCCGTACGCGGCGGCGGCCTCCGAGATCGCGAGATTGCGCACGCCCGGCTGGACGGTCGCGGTGCGTGCGAGCGGATCGATCGCCAGGATGCGCTTGAACTTGGCCAGCGAGAGGATCACGCCGTTGCGATCGGGAAGCGCACCGCCCGATAGGCCCGTGCCCGCGCCGCGCGCGACCACCGGCAGTCGCGCGGCGTGGCAGAGCTTCAGGATGCCGATGACCTGCCCTTCCGTTTCCGGCAACAGCACCGCCTGCGGCTGCTCGCGGAATAGCGTCAGACCGTCGCATTCATACGGGCGCGTGTCCTCGGTCGCGGTAAGGATCGCGGTCGCGGGAAGGATGTTGCCGAGGGCGGCGAGCAGGGCGGGATTAAGCATGGACGCCCGCAAGGGACTGCGGATCGAGTCTTCCCTGCGATTATTCCACAAAGCCCCGGGTCGGACCACGCGTGAGCGCCTTGGCGCTGGGGTAGAATGCGTCGGCGAGCGCGCCGCGAGCGCGCCGTCCGCGAGGATAAAGGAGAGAGCAACCATGACGATTGCCCGCCGGCTGGCGACGCTGGCTACGCTCGCGCTCGGCCTGGGCATCGCCTGCCCCACCGCCGCCCAGACCACGCTCAAGATCAATATCGCGCTGGCGCAGAATTCGCACTACGGCGTCGCGATCGATACCTTCGCGCGCGAGGTCGAGCGGCGTACCAATGGTCGCTACAAGGTGCAGACCTTCTACTCGAGCGCGCTGGGCGCCGAGCGCGAGTCGGTCGAAGGTGTGCAGCTCGGTACGCTCGACCTGACGCTCACGTCCACCGGCCCGTTGCCCAACTTCGTGCCCGAGGTGGCCATTCTAGACATCCCGTTCCTGTTCCGCGATTACGCGCACGCGCGTGCCGTGCTCGACGGTCCGATCGGGCAGGATCTGCTCGGGAAATTCCCGGTCAAGGGCATGGTCGGCCTGGGCTGGGGAGAAAACGGATTCCGGCACATGACCAACAGCAAACGCCCGGTGAACGTCCCCGAGGACCTCCGGGGCTTGAAGATGCGAACGATGGAAAACCCGATCCACATCGAGGCGTACCGGCAGTTCGGCATACTGCCCACGCCGATGGCGTTCACGGAAGTCTTCACCGCCTTGCAGCAGGGCACCGTCGACGGGCAGGAGAACCCGCTGTCGGTGATCACGGCGGCGAAGCTCGATCAGGTGCAGAAATACCTGTCGCTGACCGGCCACGTCTATTCGCCGGCGGTGTTCCTGATGAACAAGGCGCAGTGGGACAAGCTTTCGGAGGCGGACAAGCAGGCGTTCCTCGACGCCGCGAAGGAGGCCGTCAAGGCCAACCGCACGCGCGTCGACGACGACGAGCGCAAAGCCGTCGCCGATCTTCGCGGCAAGGGAATGACGGTCGCCGAGAACGTCGACAAGGCGAAGTTCCAGGCCGCGCTTGCTCCCGTCTACGCGGACTTCGCCAAGCGCTTCGGCCAGGCGAACATCGACCGCATCAAGAACTACCGATAGCCGAATGCAGCGGGCAAGACGGTGCTGATCGAAGGGAACAGCGACAGCAGCAAGAGCACCCCGATCTGCGCCCAAAGGAACGGCCAGAGCTCGCCGATCATTCTCGCCAGCGGGACCCGGGCCACAACCGAAGTCACGAACAGCAGTCCGCCGACGGGCGGCGTAAGCATACCCATCGTCAGGTTGACGATGACGATGATGCCGAATTGCAGGTCGGAAATCCCCAGCGCATGCGCAATCGGCGCCAGGATCGGCACCAGCACGACGATGCCCGGCAGCGGCTCGATGAAGATCCCGAATGCAAGCAGCAACACGTTGACCGCGAGCAGGAACGCGAGCGGCGACAGGCTCATGCCGACAATCAGCGCGGTCAGGTCCTGTGGGACTCGCGAGATCGTCAACACCCACGCGAACGCCGCGGACATCGCGACGATGATCAGCACCGAGGCCGTCATCAGCGCCGACCGGGCCAGGATACCGGGCAGCATGGTCCACTTCAGCGTCCGATAGATCACGCGGCCCGCGAACAGCGCGTAGAAAACCGCGATCACCGAAGCTTCGGTCGGCGTGAACGCGCCCGAGGCGATGCCGCCGAGGATCAGCGCCGGCAGCACTAGCGCCGGCAGCGCCCGCCAGGTGTTGCGGACGTAGTCCCGCCACTCGTAGCGCCGGGTCGAGCCGCGGTAGTTCCGCCTGACCGAGACGACATGATTGATGATCGCCATCGCGATGGCGATCGCGATGCCCGGCAGCACGCCCGCGATCAGCAGGCCGACTAGATTAACGTCGGGATACGCAAGCGCATAGATGATCATGCTGATCGACGGCGGGATGATCGGCCCGAGAATCGAGGTCGCCGCGGTCAGCGCGGCCGCGTATTCGGGCTTGTAGCCGTCGTCCTTCATCATCCGGATCATGATCGCGCCGGGCCCTGCCGCGTCGGCGAGCGCCGAGCCGGAAATGCCGGAGAAAAAGGTCAGCGTCAGGATGTTGGTGTGCCCCATGCCGCCCCGGAAACGGCCGACGAATTGCGACGCGAACCGGAGCAGCACCTCGGATAGCGCGCCGCCGGTCATCAGTTCCGCGGCGAGGATGAAGAAGGGCACCGCCAGGAGCGCAAACACGTCGATGCCGGAGAACATCGTTTTCGGCAACGCGAGCAGCGACAGGTTGCCGTTGACCAGCATTGCCGCGAGCGTCCCGCCGCCGAGTGCGAACGCGACCGGAACGCCCAGCGCGAGCAACAGCGTGCAGCCGATGAAGAGCGTCGCGATCACAACTTGGCCGAGTCGGCGTCGAACTCGCCGTCCGCGAGGAGCGCCCGCCGCCGCACGTACGGCCCGGCCATCAGCAGCAGATGCGCGATCATGAGCGCGAACCCGATCGGCATCGCCAGATACACCGCGCCGATCGGAATCTGCATGACCGGAGTCGTCTGCGCCCACGCGAACGCCGCGTAGCGCAGACCCACCCATACCATGAAGGCGAAAAAGCCGAGCAGAATCGCGAAGATCGCCGCCCGGATCGCCGCCGCGTGCCGCGGCAGGGCCTCCTGCAGCGTGTCGATGCCCAGGTGCCCGCCGTAGCGCAGCACCGGCCCGCCGCCGAGGAACGTGAGCCAGATCATAAGGTACCGCGACGCCTCCTCGACCCAGAGGAGCGACTGATCGGAGGTGAAGCGCAGCACGACGTTGACGAATATCATCGCCGCCATCGCGGCCAGAATCGCGATCAGCGCCCAGCGATTTGCCATCAGCAGCGCGCGGTCGATACGATGCAGCATCGAACTTCCCTCGCCTCCCCGCCCGGAGCGGCATCGAATTGTCGCATGCCTCAGCGACGTACCCACGGTCGTCTATAATGGAAGGTTATAAAGTGCCGCCGCAGCCGCGCCGCGCGGGGCATCGGGGGTCCGTGGATGAATCCGGGCGAGATCTACGCCAAGACCGACGACGGGATACGCGAGCTCAAGGAACGGAAGCTCAACCTGCCGATCGCGCTGCGCAGCCTGCTCATCATGATCGACGGCAACCGTACCGTGGCCGAGGTGCTCGATCGCGCCCGCGTGCTGCGAGTGGATGTCAGCGCCGCGGCGGCGCTCGAACGGGCCGGACTCATCGCCAAGCGCTTCAGCGCGCCGTCGGTCGTCGAAGCCGGTATTCCTTACGCGCCGCGGAGCGAGGATGAAGTCCAGCGCTTCATCGCCGCGCAACAACGACTTTCCGACCTGCTCAACAAACATCTTGGCTTTCGCGGCTACCTGATGATGATGCGATTGCAGCGTGCGGAGAATCTGCGTGACCTGCACGACTTCCTTCCGGATGTCGCGCAGGCGCTGGTCAAACGTATTGGCATCGAGGCGGCGACGCCGATCGTCTCCGAGCTGGAGCGGCTGATCGTCGTTCGCGGCGGTTAGGGGACGCGCCGGCCTCGG
>JBGPYP010000276.1:0-3704 GCA_041493285.1 Casimicrobiaceae bacterium | reverse complement strand
GGCCGCGCGCTGGAAACGCTGCCGACGGCGTTCGACCATTTCCTTGCCTGAACCGATGCGCCAGGCGCCATCGCTCAGGTTCTTGTTCTCGCATCCGGCGCACTTCATCGCGCTGGGGTTCGGCGCCGGGCTCTCGCCGATCGCACCCGGAACGGTCGGGACGCTGGTCGCGCTGCCGCTCGCGGCCTTGTTGCGCGCGTACGCCGACGACCTGGGTTATCTGCTCGTCGTTGCGGCGTCGTTCGCCATCGGCATCTGGGCGGCGGATCGGACCGGTCGCGATCTCGGCGTGGCCGATCACGGCGCCATCGTATGGGACGAAGTTGCGGCGTTCCTGCTCGTGCTCTTCTTCGTCGGCCCCGAGCCGTTGCGCCAGGCGCTTGCGTTCCTGTTGTTCCGTGTGTTCGACGTCGTCAAGCCGCCGCCGGCCAGGCTCATCGACCGCGAGTGGCATCACGGCTTCGGCGTGATGGCCGACGACGTCGTCGCCGCGTTCTATGCGCTGCTGGTCTTCGCGCTCTGGCAACGGGTCTTCCTGTGAAGGGCGACAGCGACCCGGCGCCATGGACTCTGGCGCGTCGGCTCGAGGAGCGGGCGCTGAATGCTTCGGGTGCGTTTCAGTCGCTCGTCTACGACGGCTGGCTGCTCGGTTACCGGCCGGGGCCGACCAAACGCCTGCGGTGCGTGAATCCGTTCTATCCGTCGACGTTGTCGTTGCTCGAAAAGGTCGCGTATTGCGCCGCGTTCTATGCGTCCGTCAAGCTACCGGCAGTGTTTCGTCTGTTGCCGTTTTCTGAGCCGCCTGAGCTCGACGGCTGGCTGGAGCGCGACGGCTGGGTGCCGTTCGAGCGCACGCGGGTGCTGCATTGCGGCCTTGGCGACGTAACAGAACCGTTGCGGTCGAACGATCAGGTGGAAATCGTCGAGCCGCCTGCGTGGGAGCCGCTCGCGGCGCCACTGCTCGGAATTCCCACCGACGCGCTGCCGCGCTATGTCGAGCGGGCCACGAGCTATCCGCTGCCGCACGCGGGCGCGCTGATCCGGCGCGACGGCGAGGTCGTCGCCTGCGGGCTCGCCAAGCTCGAAGGGGACCACGCGGGCTTGTTCGCACTGAACACCGTCAAAGCGTGGCGCGGGCGCGGCCTCGGCCACGCGATCGTCGCGGCGCTGCTCGCCGAAGCGCGCCGCCGCGGCGCCACGAAGGCGTACCTGCAAGTCACCGCGGATAACGCGCCGGCGCTGGCACTCTACGCTCGCTTCGGCTTCACCACCGCATACGAGTACTGGTATCGTGCCCGAGAGGGAGCGGCGCGAGCCCGCAGGGAGGGGCCCCGCGCATGAAAATGCGCGGGGATCGCGCGTGGGCGACGCCGGAGCGCGGAGGAGGGGCCCCGCGCCCGAAGAGCGTGGGGATCCGACCGCGGAGGCGGATGCGCTGTGGCCAGCACAACGGTTATATGCCGACACGAGTGATGGCCGCAGCGGTCGACGCAGCGGCCGACACGCGCGGCGACCGTTGAGGAAATGCAATCCGAGGAGGCCGCCAGCGCTGTATGCGGATCGACGACGATCTTTATCAGCTTGCGGTCGCGCTCGGTCGAGCCGCGCTGGCGCGGCGCATCCGCATTGCGACGGCGGAATCGTGCACGGGGGGCTTGGTTGCCGGCGCGATCACGGCGGTCGCCGGCAGCTCCGACTGGTTCGAGTGCGGCTTCGTGACCTACTCCAACGAAGCCAAGATCCGCCAGATCGGGGTGCCGGCGGCGACGATCGAGCGGTTCGGCGCGGTCAGCGACGAGACCGCGCTGGCCATGGCGCAAGGCGCGTTACGCGCGAGCAGCGCGCAATGGGCACTGGCGGTGACCGGCATCGCCGGGCCGGCCGGCGGCACCCCTGACAAGCCGGTCGGGACGGTCTGCTTTGCCTGGGCCGGACCGGCCGGGGCCCAGGCGTCCCGGACCCTCCTCGCCGGCGACCGAACCGGCATCCGGCGCGAGTCGGTCCGGATCGCCCTGCAAGGGCTCCTCGGCCGGTTGGCCTAGGCCATCGGACCACTGTATCGAACGATCGTTCTATGCAATAATCGGCTCATCCCACCTGACGATCGGACGTAGGCCATGAGCACCGCAACCTCGAGCAGTGGCAACATCGGCAAATCCAACGGAATGAACGCGATGGACGAAAACAAGAGCAAGGCGCTGGCCGCCGCCCTGGCGCAGATCGAGAAGCAGTTCGGCAAGGGCTCGATCATGAAGATGGGCGAGGCGCAGGTGCAAAGCGACCTCTCCGTGGTCTCCACCGGGTCGTTGGGATTGGACATCGCATTGGGCGTGGGCGGCTTGCCGCGCGGCCGCGTGGTCGAGGTCTACGGGCCGGAAGCGTCCGGCAAGACCACGCTTTGCCTCCAGGTCGTGGCCCAGGTGCAGAAGGCGGGCGGCGTCGCTGCCTACATCGACGCGGAGAACGCGCTCGACCCGGTCTACGCCGGCAAGCTCGGCGTCAACGTCGGCGAGATGCTGATCTCGCAGCCGGATACGGGCGAGCAGGGGCTCGAGATCGCGGACATGCTGGTGCGCTCGGGCGGGGTGGACATCATCGTCATCGACTCGGTCGCGGCACTGGTGCCGAAAGCCGAGATCGAGGGCGAAATGGGCGATCAGCTTCCGGGCCTTCAGGCGCGGCTGATGAGCCAGGCGTTGCGCAAGCTGGCGTCGAACATCAAGCGCGCCAATGTACTGGTCATCTTCATCAACCAGATCCGGATGAAGATCGGCGTCATGTTCGGCAACCCGGAGACGACGACCGGCGGCAACGCGCTCAAGTTCTACGCGTCGGTCCGGCTCGACATCCGCCGCATCGGGTCGATCAAGCGCGGCGAGGAAGTCGTCGGCAACGAGACGCGGGTCAAGGTCGTGAAAAACAAGATTGCGCCGCCGTTTCGCGAAGCGCTGTTCGACATTCTCTACGGCGAGGGCATCTCGCGCGAAGGAGAGATGATCGAGCTTGGCGTGACGCACAACATCATCGAGAAATCCGGCGCGTGGTACGCGTACCGCGGCGAGAAGATCGGCCAGGGCAAGGACAACACGCGCGATTATTTGAAGGAGCACCCCGACATCGCCGCCGAAATCGAGGCTAAGATCCGGGTCGCGGTCGGCGTTCCGCTGCCCGGCGCGGCGCGCGGTGCTGCGACCGAAGAGTAGCGGCGCAAGCCCGAGTGCCCCTGCGCACGAAATGCGTGGGGATACGACGCCGGAGGGGAAAGCAGGGCCCCGCGCGCAGCGCGGGGATGCGACCACGGAGGCGGAGAAGCCGGCGACGCGCGAACCAAACATTTGGACGTCGCCGATGCGGAGCCGGTGCGCGTGGCGAGTCGAGACTGTGGCCGACACGCGACGCTGCATACCGACTCGCGATAACAAGGAGGCTACGAGGAGCTTGGCGAGCGTCTTCCTTCGCGACCGGGCGATCCGGCTGCTCGCGCGCCGCGAATACGCGCGCTCCGAGCTCGAGCAACGACTCGTGGCCAGAGGAGGCGAGCGGAGCGAAGTTCGCGCGGTCCTCGACGCGCTCGCCGCGGACGGTCTGCTGTCGGATGCGCGCTACGCGCACGCGGTCGTCGCGCAGAAGACGGGCAGCCACAGCCGCCGGAGCATCGTCGAAGAACTGAAGGCCAAGGGAATCGCCCGCGAGGATATCGCCGC
>JBGPYP010000215.1:0-4602 GCA_041493285.1 Casimicrobiaceae bacterium | reverse complement strand
CGGAGCGATGATCGATTCCTCGCCGATGTACGGCTATTCGGAAACGATTATCGGCGAGATGCTCAGGCAGACGTCGCATTCGCGGCTGTTTTCCGCGACCAAGATCTGGACCGTCGGCAAGACGCTCGGGCAGATGCAATTCGAGCGCTCGTTGCGGCTCTGGGACGTGCCGAAGCTCGACCTAGTGCACATCCACAACTTGCTCGACTGGGAAACGCATCTTCCGACGTTGAAGGCGCTGAAGGCCGCGGGCCGCGTGCGCTACATCGGCATCACGACTTCGGAAGGCGCGAAGCACACGGAGATGGAGCAGGCGCTCAAGCGCGAGCGCTTCGATTTCGTGCAGTTCACCTACAACTTCGCCGACCGGCGCGTCGAGGAGCGGCTGCTGCCGCTCGCCGCCGAGCGCGGAATCGCGGTGGTGATCAATCGCCCGTTCGACGGCGGACGCTTGTTTGGGGCGGTGCGCGGCAAGCCGCTGCCCGCCTGGGCACGCGAGTTTGATTGCGACAACTGGGCGCAGTTCTTCCTCAAGTTCGTCGTCGCGCATCCCGCCGTCACGTGCGCGATCCCCGCGACGCGCCAGACCGTGCACATGGCCGAGAACATGGGCGCGCTCTATGGCCACCTGCCCGATGCGCGGATGCGCGAGCGGATGATTCAACACCTGGGGACGCTGTAACGGTCTTCGAGTCCGACGACCGCCGCCCACGGCGTCGACCTGCCGGCGCCGATTCAGCGCGATCGGGTGCGAAGCTTGCGCTTCGGCTTCCTGGCGACCGGTTTCTTGGTCGCGACGGCTTTCCGCCCCGCGGGTTTCTTCGCCGGTCCGCGCGCGCGGCGGCGCACCGTCGCGCGGACGCTTGCCTCTCCGCGCCGCGTCAATATTGCGGTAAGCGCTTTGAGCAGGTCGGTTTCGGTGATGATGCCGAGCAGCTTGCGCGAAGCGTCGACGACCGGCAGGCCGCCGATCTTCCGTTCGACCATCAGCGTCGCCGCTACGACCACGGGCGTCGTGTCGCCGACGGTTACGACCTGCCGGGTCATGATCTGCGCCACGTCGACCGGCGAGCTGAGATAGCGGTCCGCGGCCACGAGCAGATCGCGCTCCGCGACGATGCCCGCGAGCACGCCACGGTCATCGACCACCGGCAGACGGCGGATCCGGTGCTTCTGCATCAGCCCCATCGCCGCCTTGAAGTCGGTATCGCGCGGAATGGTTATCGGAGGAGCGGTCATGTGCTTGCGGACGATCATGCTGGACCCTTTCGGCTGGCGCGAGGCAGCGGTACGCCACGTGCCGCCGTCGCTCGAGTACCATTGTCCAGCTCCCGCCGGAAGGAAAGCTTGACCTCGATCAACCGATTCCGCTCGATCGGCCCTCCGACCCTGCGTCCGACCCGCGCCTATTGGCTTGGTGGACGCCAGGGTTGCGGTACGACATTCGGCGGGCGCAGCACCCGGATCATGCGGACCGCGGTCTCGCGTCCGCGGTAGTAACCGGGCAGGCGCAGCGTCTCGTCGAAGCCGAGCGCACGATAGAACGCGTGCGCGTCTTGGTTCTGCGCCCGCAGCTCGAGGTGAATCGACGCGACCCCGGCGGTCGCAGCGGACTCGAGCAGCCATTGCGTCATCCGCCGCGCGATCCCGCGCCGCTGGCCGGCGGGGCGGACCGCCATCAATACCAGATGCGCGCGCTCGGCGCCGAAACTCATGATGGCGAAGCCCATGATCCGGTCGCCGTCGCGGGCGACGAGCGTCACGGCGTCGCGATCGGCGATCAGCCCGCGGATGCGTTCCGGCCGGTACTCCCAGCCCAGGCCGCATTCGATCAGATCGCGCGACATCGCCGCGATCGCTTGCGCGTCGCTGCGCGCGGCGAGTTGCAGGGTGATGTCCTGCGAGTTCACGCTCGCTATTGTGCCATCGTCCGGGCCGATTGCGCTGGAACCCTCGCTCGGCGATGATTGTCTGACCGGTTCTGCCGTCGCTACCTTCCATTCCAGGGAACCCGGATGACAAACACTCGCCCCGACGCCTCCGAACGCTCAGGCAGATTGCTGACCCGCCGGGAGGCGCTCGCGCTGATCGGCGTCTCGGGCGCGGCGCTGTTCGCGCAGGCGACGCCCGGCCGGGCCCAACCCGCCGGCGGGGCGCGCCCTTCGTGCGTCGCTCGCCCGCGGCAGACCGAGGGCCCGTTCTTCGTCGACGAAGCGCTCAACCGCTCGGACATCCGGTCGGATCCGAAGAGCGGCGAGGTCAAGCCCGGCGTTCCGTTGCGCCTGGCGTTCCGGGTCTCGCGCCTGAGCGGCACGACCTGCACGCCACTCGCGGGTGCGCAGGTCGATGTCTGGCACTCCGATGCCGACGGGCGCTATTCCGACGCGCGCGGGTTCGGGTTCAGAGCGTCGACGGCCGGGCAGCAGTTTCTGCGCGGCTATCAGCTCACCGACGCGACCGGCGCGGCGCAATTCCTCACGATCTACCCGGGGTGGTACGGCGGCAGGGCGGTGCACGTGCACTTCAAGATCCGCACCGTCGATGCAGCGGGCCGGAAGTACGATTTCACCTCGCAGCTCTATTTCGACGACGCCGTCACGGAGCGTGTGTTCGCGGTCGAGCCGTACGCGAGCCGCGGACGACGTTGGCTCTCCAACGCCGACGACGGGCTCTTTCGCGACGGCGGAGCGCAACTGTTGCTCGCGCCGCAAGCCGACGGCCAGGGCTACGGGGCGACGTTCGACGTCGGGTTGATATAGGGTCAGAGACGACTTTCACCGGCTTCCGCGAAACGCCAATTGCTGCAGGAAAGTCGTCTCTGACCCTACTTCAGCGCCTCGCGCGCCGCGGCGGCCAACGGGTCGCGCGGGTTGGCGGCGATGCGCGAGAGCAGCGGCCGCGCCGCCGCGCCGCCGACGATCGCGAGTCCGGCCACCGCATTCGAACGATAGCCGGTGCCGAAGCGCCGCACTTGGTCGTCGACGTACTGCGCTCGCGGCACCCGGCTGAACCGCGCGAGTGCGGCTCCGTCGACGCCGGCGATATCGAATTCGCCGAGCGGAAATTTCGCGCGGGCGGCGTAGCGGGCCTCGGCCCCGGCGCGCGCGGTGCGCAGCTCCTCCGTCGACGGGCCCGCCGCAATCGCCCGCCGGAACGCCTGCGCGAGTGCCTGCGGATAGCGCTGCAGGTCGTCCGCGAGCGCGACCTCTTCGCCGCCGATGCAGCTCGCCAGCATCCAGCGGTTGAACACCGCGTACGCTTCCGGCGAGAGTCCGAACCGCGTCTGCGCCGCAACGTCGGCGCTTGTCAGCACCAGCAGAGCCGCAAGCAACAGTCGGGCAACCGGATGCATCGTCATGGGCCTCAGTTCGGTGTTCAGTTGAGTGGAAAAGC
Organism: Casimicrobiaceae bacterium; assembly: GCA_041493285.1. Classification (GTDB taxonomy): domain Bacteria; phylum Pseudomonadota; class Gammaproteobacteria; order Burkholderiales; family Casimicrobiaceae; genus PALSA-1003. Next base: position 1,209 of record JBGPYP010000215.1, on the reverse strand, counting down.
GCCGTCCGCCCAGATTCGCTTCGCGACCGACGGACAGCCAAGAAGCATCGTGTCGCGATCGCACGTGCGCGTCGGCAGCCCCGCGCGCAGGCCGTATACCGCATTGATCGCCGAGTTCGGCCGCAAGTGCGCGCGAAACGTCTGGCCCTCGGTGAGGAACTGCCGCACGTTGCTCGCCGAGTGCATCACGTTGGTCGTATCGAACGTGGCGATGAGATCGTCGATGTGCTCCAGCCCGAAATCGTGCCCCAGCTCGTGCGCGAGGAGCTCCGCGCCCGACCCGGACGCGATCGCCACGAAGCCTCCGCCGATGTTGCAGGCGTTACCGCGCGAGGTCGAGCCGTCGACCAGGTTCACCAGGTACACGTTCATGCGTCCCGGGCGCACGCCGATTTCGCTCTGGATCGCGGCGACGCTAGCGTTGTTCAAGCCGCAGGTGAACGCCGACCACGTCGAGGCTTTCGGGTTGGACGTCGCATCGACAACCTCGAGCGACAGGTGAACGCCGAGACGTTCGTCCCAGTAGATCTGCTGCGCGGTCTGCCAGAGCGTCAGCGCCGTCTGCTGCGTGGTCGTATACGGTCCGACCAGGACCCAGATCGTCACGGGGGTTTCGAGCTCGTTGGCGAACGGCACGGCGACGGTTTGGTCTCCCGCCGCCGTCGCCCACGTCACCGATTGCACCGCCACCGGTCGGTGCTCGCTGAACGCGATCGCTTCGCCGGTGCCGGACCGCGGGCCGACGTTGACGTTGTCGATGGGCGTTGCGTAGCCCTGATAGTTGGCGGTCGCCGTGCTCGAGCCGTCGCTGACCAGCGTGCCATCGGGCGCACCGGAGCCCGCAACGAACTTCACGCTGGCGGTTCCTGGCGTCGGCGCGCACATGATCACGGCATCGGGCCCGTACCCTTCGGCGACGTAGCCGTGCGCGAGCATTTGCGCCTTGATCGCGACGTCGGTCGTGTAGCGATGATTCGAGTCCACCCGCTGGTTCCATAGCCGGTAGACGGGAATCGTTGCGCTCGGGCACGCACCGGTGGTCGTGTCGGGCAGCGCGATGTAGAACGCGTTCGGCGTTTCGTACACGTAGCCGCTGTAGTTCGGATCAGTCTGCATCTTTTGCTGCAACAGCGCGCATTCCGCTGGCGAGGCCGAGAAGAAATGCGAGTTGCCGTGCGCAGGTGGAATGTAGAACCGGCACACCGGATT
>JBGPYP010000242.1:0-4156 GCA_041493285.1 Casimicrobiaceae bacterium | reverse complement strand
GTTGACGAGCTTGGCGGCTTCCTCGTCGATCAGCGCTTTCATCGCGTCGGCGACGCTCATGCGTTTCACCTTGCGCCGTCCGCCCGACATCTGCTGGAACATGCCCTGGATCTGGGTGGTCAGATCTTCCATGCCCGGCGGTGCGAGGATTTCCATCTGCGCAGGGAGCACGGAAACCTCGACTTCGACTTCCTTGTCGTCGAGCTTGCCTTCGCGCAGCATCTTGCGGAATTTCTGCCGCGCCGCGGAGTCGGTCGGCTGCATGTCGTGGATGTTCACCTCGCGCGCGGGCGGCAGCAGCACGTCGAGCACGCGCTCCTCGGCCTGATCGACGGCGCGGTCGCGCACCTTGCGCGTCTCCTGCTCGCGCGTCTGCTTGATCGCGGTCTCGGCCAGATCGCGGATGATGGTGTCGACGTCGCGGCCGACGTAGCCGATTTCGGTGAACTTGGTCGCCTCGACCTTGATGAACGGCGCGTCCGCAAGCCGGGCCAGCCGGCGCGCGATCTCGGTCTTGCCCACGCCGGTCGGCCCGATCATCAGGATGTTCTTGGGCGTGATCTCCTGCCGCAGCGGCTCGCTGACCTGCTGCCGCCGCCACCGGTTTCTCAACGCTATCGCGACGGCCCGCTTGGCCGCGTCCTGCCCAACGATGTGCTTGTTGAGCTCATGCACGATCTCTTGCGGAGTCATCAGGGACGACATCGCGGCCTCGCGAAACAAAACGGCCGCCCGGGGAGGGCGGCCGTAGCATTCTACCGCGTGTCCTATCACCCGGTCCTAATCCGGGATGGTCACCGTATTGTTCGAGAACGTGATCTGATCGCCGGCGGCCGGAGTCTGGCTGATCGCCGGAACGTTCGCCGCGGTCAGCGCCGGCGCGCTGCCCGGCGTGCCGCCGCGAGGGACGGTGCGCACCACCTGCGGAGGCGGCAACGGCGTACCGCTCTTGAGATACGCGTACATCTTGTCCAGTGCCTGGATGTAGTAATAGTGCAGCGGGATGAACAAGCTGTCGTAACCGGGCAGCGCGGCGTTGTCGATGAACGCTTCGAAGTGCTGCGCGTTGCTCACCTCGATGTACGTGAGCTTGCTCGCGGCGCCTTCGACGATGCGGTTCTGGCCGAAGTACGGGCGCGACGTGAACGGCACCGGAATCAGGCCGTCGTTCCTTCCGTGCACGATGATCGCCGGCTTGCCGCGCAGATTGCCCGTGCGCAGGATTTCGTTGACGCCATTTTTCACCCGCGTCGCGTTGGCGTCGCTGGCGGTCCAGAGATTGCGCAAGCAGATCGCCGCGTCGATGCGTAGTCGGTGAGGCCGGTCGACGGCGAGATCGACACCGGGTCGCGCAACGGCCCGCCCAGACTCAGATTGTTGATGATGTTGATTCCGCCGCTGGGCGGCACGCCGTTGCCGGTGCCGGAAATCTGCGCCAGCGCGGCGGCGGCGACCGGTGCCGGTTTGTTGGTCGCGTCGGTTCCGCCGAAGCTCAGGCCGCACAGGTTGTCGAGCACGCCGAAGCGGCCGTAGGTGTTGCTGTAGGTCATCACGATGGCCGGCGTTGCCAGCGCGTACAGCGATGCATGCAGAAGATCCGAGTCGGTCTGCCAACCGGCGCTGTGGAGCATCGAGAGCGCCTCCGCCGCCTGGCCCGCGGTGTCGGTCGCGGTCAGCAGGCCCTTCGCCTTGAGCGACGCGCAGCGGTTCGTGGCGAGCGTTACGTTGACTAGCGAACTCCCGGCGAGCCCGCTGCCCCGGTGGCGAGCGCCGACGAGACTTAGGCACCGCCACCGAGCGCCGCCGATGTGCAACCCGCTCGACGATCGCGTGGGACGCGCTCGTTCCAGGTTGCGCCAGTGCGCTTGAGCCTGTTGTCACTCGCTCCACCGGCGGTCAGTCGCTCGAAGTCACTTTCAGCCGTGTGTTTGGCAACCCCGGGGGGTTCGCTTATGATGCAATCCGGTCATGAAACGGATCGCGTCCGGGGTGGTGGGCGTTCACCCGAGTTCAACGAGGAGGCACGCATGAGGCATTCGATCATGCCGGCGGCGCTGGCAGCGCTGCTTGCGACCTGTTTCGCCGTCGCCGCGGGAGCGCAGACCGCCATCGCCACGCTCGCGCCGACGGCGGGCAACACGGCGGCGGGGACCGTGACGTTCACGCAGAAGGGCGACAAGGTGCTCGCGGCCGCCAAGCTGTCGGGCCTCGCGCCGGGCGGACACGGCTTCCACATCCACGAAAAAGGCGACTGCAGCACGGCCGACGGCATGAGCGCGGGCGGGCATTTCAACCCGACCGGCAAGCCGCATGGCGACCCCGGCGCCGCGGACCATCACGCCGGCGACATGCCGATGCTGCAGGCCGACGCGAGCGGTAACGCCACGCTGTCCGCCGAGCTTGGCGTAATCGCGGTCGGCAGCGGAGCCACGGACATCGCCGGCAAGTCGATCATCGTCCACAAGGACGCCGACGATTACAAGACGCAGCCGACGGGAAACTCCGGCGCGCGCGTCGCGTGCGGCGTCATCAACAAGTCCTGACGCCGCCCGCGTTGAATCGGACCTTTGAAACTCCGCGTTGCCCGAGCCTCGCGGGGTGCCGCGGGTCGCGGGCCGGCGCGGCCGCTGTCGCGACGCTCGTTGCCGCCGCGCTCGCCGTAGGCTGCGGCGCGACTTCCCCCAGCCTGAGGCTCATCCCCGAGGCGGGCCCGATGGCGGTCGCCCGGCTCGTATCGAGGAACGGCAGTACGGTGCGCGGATTGGTTTCGTTCACGCAGCGCGGCGAGCGCGTCGTCATCGCCGGGACTTTCGTCGAGCTGATGCCGGGCCCGCACAGCGTGTACATTCACGCGGTGGGCAACTGCGGCTCGCCCAACGCCGCGAGCGCGGGCCCGGTGTGGAACACGGACGGCGCGGCCGCGGGTACCAAGCGCACCGGAGACCTCCCGCAGCTCACCGCCGGGTCCGAGGGCAATGCGACGCTGCAGATTTTTTCGTCCGACGTCTCGGTCGGGAGCGGCAAGCCCAATGACGTGGTCGGGCACGCGGTCGTCGTGCACGCCGCGGTGGATCCGAACCCGAAGCCGGAATTCGGAGTGGCCAACGGCTGGTTCGCCTGCGGCGTGATCGAGCGCAGCAGCGGGCTGGATCTCAAGAAGGTTTTCTAGCCGCGGCAGGCTTCGTGCCGCGGGCCAAGCGAATGCCATGGGATTTCTCGCCGACAAGAAGATCCTGATCACCGGGCTGCTGTCCAACCGCTCGATCGCCTACGGGATCGCGCAGGCGTGCCGGCGCGAAGGTGCGGCGCTCGCTTTCACCTACGTCAACGACGAGTTGAGGGAGCGGGTCGTCAAGCTCGCCGCGGATTTCGGCAGCGTGCCGGTGCTCCCTTGCGACGTGACCCGCGACGAGCAGATCGCGACGCTCTTCGACGCGCTCAAGCACGAATGGGGCGCGCTCGACGGGCTGTTGCACTCGATCGCCTTTGCGCCGCGCGAGGCGCTCTCCGGCGACTTCCTGGACGCGCTCACCCGCGCGGGGTTCGCCACCGCGCACGACGTCAGCTCGTACAGCTTCACGGCGCTGGCCAAGGGCGCGCGGCCGCTCATGTCCGGCCGGCGCGGGGCGCTCCTCACGCTCACGTATCTGGGCGCCGTGCGCGCGCTGCCGAACTACAACGTCATGGGGCTCGCCAAAGCGAGCCTCGAAGCGAGCGTGCGGTACCTCGCGCAGGCGCTCGGTCCGGAAGGCATACGCGTGAACGCGATTTCGGCGGGGCCGATCAAGACGCTCGCGGCGGCCGGCATCGGGGGATTTTCCAAGCTCATCCGCTTCGTCGAGAGAACCGCGCCATTGCGACGTAACGTGACGATCGAGGAAGTGGGCAACGTCGCCGCGTTTCTGCTGTCCGACCTTGCCAGTGCAGTGACCGGCGAGATCACCTACGTCGACTGCGGCTTTTCCATCGTCGCGGCGGGGATGGGCGAAGACGGTTGAGCGTCCGGCGTTCAGCGTCGAGCGAGGAGTACGCTCAACGCTCGACGCTCAACGTTGAACCTGGGCTATGTCGGCACCGCGCTACGACGCCGTCATCATCGGCGGCGGCCACAACGGCCTGGTCTGCGCGTGCTATCTCGCGGCCGGCGGCCTGAAAG
>JBGPYP010000083.1:0-9626 GCA_041493285.1 Casimicrobiaceae bacterium | reverse complement strand
CGGGTTGCGGCAAAATGCAGCGCCTGCTTCGTCGCGCTCCTCGGCATCGTCGCCCAAGCTACGACCGTCGTCGCGCGCCTCGCATTCATCCGCATTTTGCCAGCAACGCAATCCGCGTGGGACTTATTCAGAGGTTCCTTAAGTGACGTAACGCCCGAGACGCACCGCGGTCTCGCCGCGCTTCGGTTTTCGCGTGGGCATGATCAGCACGCAGGCGTCGTACGGCGTGCAGATGGCGGAGCCGCCGTCGACTGCGTAGGTCGTGCCCGCCGCGGCAATGGTTTGCAACCCGCGAACGGGAAACGCGAACGCGAAGGCGTCGGTCGCGATCGTGACGGTGGTCGTCACTTCGATCAACGTCTGGCGGGGCGCGGGCGCGGCGTCGAGAAAAGCGTCGAGCAACCCCTGGTCGACCATGCCGAAGTGGCGGAGGAACCGCAGTACCGATTGAATCGCGACGTTGGGCGCGGCTGCTTCCCAATGCTGGCCACATTCAATCAGCAGCGCGCTGCGCGGATCGGCGTCATCGTCGAAGAACGCATAGTCGCGCAGCCGCCGGCCCGCGGCGTGGCCGCCGTCGATCACGACGTGTTGCGGCGTGCCCACTGCCCGCGCTAGCGCGAGCCCTTTGCGCCGTGGACCCGCCATCGCCAGCGCCGGGCAGCGCTCGGACATCGAGTGCAGGTCGAGCAGATGGTCGACGCGATCGTAGAGGGGCTTAAGCTCGCGCGCGCGACGCAGCTCGACGCTGTCGCGCGGGCCGTCGAGTACGTCCGGCGTCCACAGCCGATTGAAATCCTCGTCGACGTAACGCGATGCGAACGGGTCGCCCGGGTCGAATCGCCGGTACGCCTCGACGTTGGCGAAGACGAGCGACAGCGTGCCGCGCGTGGGACGCACGCCCTCGCGCAGCGCCCAATCGAGCGCGATCGCGCCGCAGACTTCGTTGCCGTGCGTCAGCGCCTGCAGCAGCACATGCGGCCCGGGGCGACCGGACGCGGAAGTCCAGGCGTAGGGAATGCCCGCGTTGCCCGCCGCGTACCGGCCGAGATCCGGGAACGCGACTTTGATCGGCGGGGCCGGAGCGGGCGTTGACACAGATAGGCTCAGGCGCGCACCCGCCGGCGCATGCCGCTCACGCGACGCAGACGCGGTCGGCGAGCCGGCGCATGAACGCCTCGCACAGGGCGAGCTGCTCCAGCGCCACCCACTCGTTGGGCTGATGTGCCTGCGCGATGTGTCCGGGCCCACAGATGATCGCCGGGATGCCGGCATTGTGGAACAGTGCGGCTTCGCTGCCGAAGGAAACTTTGCCGGTATCGCGCGCGGCGCTGCACGCCTTGCCCAGCTCGGCGATCTCGCTGCCGCCGTGGGTGTCGAAACCCGGCAGCGTCGAGAGGGGATCGAACTCGATATGCGTCGCCGGATCGACCGCGTGCATCTCGGGCAGCAGCGACGCCGCGAACCGCTTCACCTCGGCGAGCAGCGCGTCGGGGTCGTCGAATGGAAGGTGGCGAAACTCGAAGTCGAACTGACAATCGCGCGGCACGATGTTGAGCGCGGTGCCGCCTCGGATCACGCCGGTGTGGACGGTTGTGTATGGCACGTCGTACGTGGCGTCGAAGCGGCCGCGGTCGCAGAACCGGCGCGCGATCTGCGTCAGGAACGTCACGATCTCGCTCGCGACCTGGATCGCGTTGACGCCGCACGGCGTCAGCGACGAGTGCGCTTCGTGGCCGCGCACGCGGCAGCGATAGCTCTTCTTCCCCTTGTGCGCGACGACGACGTGCATGCCGGAGGGCTCGCCGATGATGCACCCGGACGGCTTGATGCCGCGCGCCACGACGTCGGCGATGAGTCGCCGCGCCCCGATGCAACCCACCTCCTCATCGTACGAGAGCGCGAAGTGAAGCGGGCGCGCGAGTCCGCGGCGCAGGAACTCGGGTACGTGCGCGAGGCCGATGGCGGAGAAGCTCTTCATGTCGGCAACGCCGCGGCCGTGGAGTCGGTCGCCGACGATCGTGGCTTCGAACGGCGGGGTATCCCACGGCTGGCCGTCGACCGGGACGACATCCGTGTGCCCAGAGAGGACGATGCCACCGGCGGTTGCATTCCCATCCTGCGCCGGGAGGGTCGCGAATAAGTTGGCCTTGCGCCGCTCGTCGTCGTAGGTGAGCTGCGACGCGATGCCGTGGCCGGTCAGATAGTCGCGCACCCAGTGGATCAGCGCCAGGTTCGAGTCGCGGCTGGTCGTGTCGTAGCCGACCAGCGTCCGGATCAGTTCGAGGCTGATGAGGTCCGGGGCGACGGCGGTGGGCGCGGCGGGGGCGTTCATGCGGACGTTCCTGCGGGGCAACGCGAGCGCTGCCTGGGAGCAAGGATAGAAACCGGACCCATCGCTGTCAATGACTCATGACGCGGCTGGATTTGCGCGAAAATGACGCGTCGGGGAATCGGCCCTTCCGTCGGAGGTCCAACCATGCGGCGGTCGTTGTTCGTGCTCGGCTTGCTCCTGGCCTTTGTGTCAGTGCGGGCGGCGGATCTTCCGCTCGAGAAAATCAAGTTGCCGCTGGGATTCAAGATCGAGGTCGCCGCCCGCGTGGAAAACGCGCGCGAAATGGCGTTGGGCGCGCGCGGAACGCTGTTCGTCGGATCGATGCAGGCAGGGAAGGTCTACGCGGTGACCCTCGAGCCCGGCAAACCCGGCGCGGTCACGACGATCGCGAGCGGGCTCAAGCTGCCGGCCGGCGTCGCGTTCCGCAACGGCGCCTTGTACGTTTCCGCGGTCGACCGGATCCTCCGCTTCGACGACGTCGAGATGGCGCCTGCCAATCCCGCCAAAGTGGTGGTCGTCAGCGACAGGTTCCCCGCAGAGACGCATCACGGGTGGAAATTCATCGGCTTCGGGCCCGACGGCAAGCTCTACGTGCCCGTCGGCGCGCCGTGCAACATCTGCGAGCCCGCACCAGATCGCTACGCGAACATCATGCGCATGAATGCCGACGGCTCGTCGCTCGAAGTGTTCGCGCGCGGCGTGCGCAATTCCGTCGGCTTCGACTGGGATCCAGTCACGCGGGACTTGTGGTTCACCGACAACGGCCGCGATATGCTCGGCGATGGTCTGCCGTCCGACGAGCTGAATCACGCGCCGCGAGCCGGGATGCATTTCGGCTATCCGTACTGTCACCAGGGCGACACGCCCGATCCCGAATTCGGCGCGAAGCGGTCGTGTGCGGAGTTCGCGCCGCCCGTCGCCAAGCTCGGCCCGCACGTCGCGAGCCTCGGCATGCGCTTCTATACCGGCACGCAATTCCCCGCGCGCTACCGCAACGCGATCTTCATCGCGGAGCATGGGTCGTGGAATCGCAGCAAGAAGATCGGCTATCGCGTCGCGATGGTGCGCATCGAAGCCGGGAGGCTCGTCGACAATGAAGTCTTCGCCGAAGGCTGGCTGCAGGGCGAGACAGCATGGGGCCGCCCGGCCGACGTCCTCGTCATGCCGGACGGCTCGCTGCTCGTTGCAGACGATTTTGCGGGGGCGATCTACCGCATCAGCTATACGGGCAAGAGCACGCAGCGCTGATGGCGCGTCGTCGGCGTTCCCCGGTCACCCGTGGCGCCAATACCCGTGCTATCGATAGACCACCGCGGGTCGACAGCGGCCGTTGACAGAGTTTCCGCATCAAAACAGGCGGTTACAATTGATTACGGTTACGCTATGCTTCGGCCGTCGCGAGCGACGCTCGCGACCGCTTGGAGCGAGAATGGATCGGTTGCGCTATGCCCGCATGAGGACCATCGTCTTTCACGTCGTCTTGCTTCTGGCGGCGGGGCCTGTCGCCCGGTCGGTGGCGGCCGCCGATCTCGCCATCGGCATCGGTGCCGACGTGACCGCGATCGACCCGCACTATCACAACGTCACGCCGAACAATAACGTCGCCGCGCATATCTTCGACTATCTCGTCCTTCGCGACGAACGCCAGAAGACCATTCCCGGCCTCGCCGAGTCGTGGCGAACGATCGACCCAGTAACCTGGGAATTCAAGCTCCGCCGCGGCGTGAAGTTCCACGACGGCAGTGACTTCACGGCCGCCGACGTCGTGGCGTCGATCGAGCGAGTGCCCGTCGTGCCGAACAGCCCGTCGCCGTTCACCGCCTACACCAAGCAGATCAAGGAAATGATCGTCGTCGATCCGCAGACAATCCGCTTCCGGACCGCGACCCCGTACCCGCTCATGCCTTCGGACATGACGCAGGTGGCGATCATTTCCCGCTCGGCCGCGAAGGCGTCGACCGAGGATTTCAACAGCGGTCGGGCGGCGATCGGCACCGGACCTTATCGCTTGATTCGTTACGCCAAGGGCGACCGCATCGAGCTCGCGCGCTTCGAGGGCTATTGGGGCGGCAAGACGCCGTGGGAGAAAGTTACACTGCGGCTCTTGGCTTCCGATGCGCCGCGCGTCGCGGCGCTCTTGGCCGGCGACGTGCAGGCGATCGAGAACGTCCCCACGTCCGACGCCGCCAATCTCCGCAACGACAAGCGCGTCTCGCTGTACCGGACCGTCGCCGATCGGTTGATCTACCTGCACATGGACTCCGAGCGCGACGTCTCGCCGTTCGTGACCGACCGCGACGGCAAGCCGCTCGCCAGGAATCCGCTCAAGGACGCGCGTGTGCGCAAGGCGATCTCCAAGGCGATCAACCGGCAGGCGATCGCCGAGCGCGTGATGGAAGGCGAGGCCGTTCCGACCGGACAACTGCTGCCCGAGGGTTTCTTCGGCTATACGAAGAGCCTCAAGGTCGAGCCGTACGATCCCGAAGGCGCGAAAAAACTTCTCACCGAGGCGGGCTATCCGAACGGCTTCGGACTCACCATCCATTCGCCCAACAATCGTTACGTGAATGACGCGAAAGTCGCGCAGGCGGTCGCGCAGATGCTTGCCCGCGTCCGCATCGCGACCCGGGTCGAAGCGATTCCGTCGGCGACGTTCTTCCCGCAGGCCACCGAGTTCAAGTTCAGCTTCGTCCTGGTCGGCTGGAGCTCGGGGACCGGCGAGGCGTCGAGCCCGCTCAAGGCCTTGATCGCGACGCCGAGCAAGGAGAAGGGTTTCGGCACCGCCAACCGCGGCCATTATTCCAACGTCAAAGTCGATCTGATGCTCGAGGACGCGCTCGTCACCGTCGACGATGCCAAGCGCGAAGCGCTGCTGCAGCGCGCGACCGAACTCGCGATCAACGACACGGCGATCGTTCCGCTGTACCATCAGGTGAGCCTCTGGGGAACGCGGAACGGGATCGGCTACGTACCGCGGACCGACGAGAACACGCTCGCGCATAAGTTCCGGCCCGCCAAGTAAGCCTTGACCGTACAGCGCGCGTCGCTGTGATCCCTCTCACCGGAAAGCGATCATGAACGCACCGCATCCCGCGTGGCCGGCGGTGACGACGCCGGCCGCCAATTTCATCGCCGATCGCTGGATCGCTTCCGCGACGGGCGCCACGCTCCCGATGATCGATCCGTCGGAGGGCGAACCGTTCGCCGCGATCGCGCGCAGCGACGCCGCCGATGTCGATGCCGCGGTCCGCGCCGCGCGGGCGGCCTTCGACGATGCCTGGGGTGCGCTCGCTCCCGCGGATAAAGGGCGCATGCTCAACGCGCTCTCACGCGCCATCCTCGATCGGGCCGACGAGCTGGCGCTCATCGAAGCGCGCGACTGCGGCAAACCCGTGAAGCAGGCGAGGGCCGACGCGACCGCCTGTGCCCGTTACTTCGAGTTCTACGGCGGCGCAGCCGACAAGATTCACGGCGCCACCATTCCCTTCCCGCGTGAGTTCTCGGTGCTGACATGGCGCGAGCCGCACGGGGTGACCGGGCACATCATCCCCTGGAACTATCCGTTGCAGATTTTCGGTCGCAGCGTCGCCGCAGCGCTCGCCGCCGGCAACGCTTGTGTGATCAAGCCCGCCGAAGACGCATGCCTGTCGCTGCTGCGTGTGGCGGAGCTCGCACGGGACGTCGGGTTGCCTGCGGGCGCGCTCAACGTCGTGACGGGCCTCGGACGCGAAGCCGGCGCCGCGCTGGCCGCGCACGCGGGCATCGATCACCTCTCGTTCACCGGCTCGCCCGCGACGGGCGCGTGGGTGGCGCAGGAAGCGGCCAAGCGACATTGCCCGGTCACCCTCGAGCTGGGCGGGAAAGGACCGCAGGTCGTCTTTGCCGACGCCGATCTCGACGCTGCGTTGCCGGTGCTCGTCAACGCGATCGTACAGAACGCCGGCCAGACCTGCTCCGCGGGTAGCCGGCTGCTGGTCGAGCGTTCGCGCTACGAGGAGGTGCTGGAGAAACTCGGACAACGCTTCGCCGCGCTCAAGGTTGGGCCGGCGCTCGCCGATCTCGACTGTGGGCCGCTCATCCGCGCCACGCAGCTCGAGCGCGTCAACGGATTCTTCTCGGAAGCGGAGCGCGACGGCATTGCGACCGTGGCGCAAGGGAAGATCGTCGCCGATGCGCCGGCGCGCGGCTACTACGTTGCGCCGCGGCTGCTGCGCGATGTTCCGCCGCGAAGCCGCCTGGCTTGCGAGGAAGTGTTCGGGCCGGTGCTCGCGGCGATGCCGTTCGCGGATGAAGCCGACGCGGTACGGCTCGCGAATGGCACGGGTTACGGGCTGGTGGCGGGCGTCTGGACGCGTGACGGCGCCCGGCAGTTGCGTCTCGCGCACGCGATCCGCAGCGGGCAGGTTTTCGTCAACAGCTACGGCGCGGGCGGCGGCGTCGAGCTGCCGTTCGGCGGCATCAAGCATTCGGGCTATGGGCGGGAGAAAGGGTTCGAGGCTCTGTACGGGTTCACCACGCTGAAAACGGTCGTGTTGCGGCATGGATAACCGGAGGCTGGCCGGCAAGGTGGCGGTCGTCACGGGCGCCGGCTCCGGCTTCGGCGAAGGCATCGCCAAGCGCTTTGCAGCCGAGGGCGCCAAAGTCGTCGTCAACGACATTCACGCGCGGACGGCCGAACGCGTTGCGACCATAATTCGCGCCGCCGGCGGCGTCGCGGTGTTCTCTCCCGGAGACGTTTCGGTCGACGCCGACGTGGCTGCGCTGGTACGCTCGGCGCTGGATGCCTACGGCCGCGTCGACGTGATCGTCAACAACGCCGGTACGACGCACCGCAATCAGCCGCTGCTCGACGTCGGCGAGGCCGAGTTCGATCGGATCTACGCGGTGAACGTCAAGAGCCTGTATCTCACGGCGCGCCACGCCGTGCCGGCGATGCGCCGCCAGGGAGGCGGCGCGTTCATCACGATCGCGTCGACCGCCGGCGTGCGCCCGCGGCCGGGCCTCACCTGGTACAACGGCAGCAAGGGGGCAGCGATCGTCACCAGCCGATCGATGGCAGCGGAGCTCGCGCCGGACCGCATTCGTGTCAACGTGATCAATCCCGTCGCCGGCGAGACCGGCCTGCTCGCCGAATTCATGGGCGGCGACACACCGGAGCTGCGCGCAAAGTTCGTCGCCACGATCCCCTTGGGCAGGCTCTCGCTGCCTTCCGACGTCGCGACCGCAGCGGTGTTCTTCGCCTCCGACGAGGCCGGGTTCATCACCGGTGCATGCTTGGAAGTCGACGGCGGCCGTTGTATTTAGCAGGCTGATGCATAACTGCTGCGCGGGCCGGCTGCTTCGTTGTGCTCATTTGGCAACTGAGCGCTCGGCGCTCGCCGTGCGTCACTGTACTGTCTCGCGCCTCGCCGCGGGGGTCCGCTGCGGGCGGAGCGAGGCTCCGCGCGCGCAGCGCGTGGAGGCGACCCCGCAGCGGATCGAACGCGCCGGGTTGACACGCGTCCCTGTGCGCGCCTTCGCGGTCGGATCCCCGCTCACGCGGGGCCCCTCCTCCGCTCAGGCGCGCCTTGCATCCGGCCCTGCTCGCGACGTTCTGCATCGCCATGCAAGCTGAGCGTGGCGTGGTGCCACCGAGCAACGTCAATGCTGAGGCGTGACCAGCCGGCGATGACGGTGCTGCTCGGCGCATTGATCGCCGTTGCGCCGCTCGCGATGGACATCTATCTCGCGTCGATGCCGTCGATGACGCGCTCGCTTTCGGCGACGCCGGAACAGGTCCAGCTCACGCTATCGCTGTACATGTACGGCTGGGGGCTGTCGCAGATCCTTGTCGGGCCGTTGACCGATCGCTTCGGCCGGCGCCCGGTGCTGATCGCGGGATTGGCGCTGTTCGTCGCCGCGTCGGTCGCCTGCGCCGCGTCGCGCAACATCGAAACGCTGATCGCCGCGCGCGTCGCGCAGGCGATCGGCATGGCGACCGTCGCCGTCGTCCCCCGGGCTGTGGTGCGCGATCTGTACACCGGAGCGCACGCCGCAAAGGTGCTGTCGCTGATGGGCATCGTGCTGGGCATCGCGCCGATCGTCGCGCCGATCATCGGCAGCCATCTGCACGTGTGGTTCGGCTGGCAGGCCAGCTTCATCTTCGTCGCGGCGTACGGCGCGATCGCGCTCGCCGTCGTCGCAGTCGCGTTTCCCGAAACGATCAGGGCGCGCAACGCACGCGCGACCGCTCCCGGGGTCATGCTAGCCAATTACGGAACGCTCTTGCGGTCGCGCACCTATATCGGCTACGCGCTCGTTGCCGCGTTCGGCTCGTGCGGGCTGTTCGCCTTTCTCGCCGGCAGCGCGTTCGTGTTCGTGAGCGTAATAGGGACCGGCGAGCAGGGCTTCGGGTTCCTCTTCGGCGCGGTCATGCTCGGCAACATCACCGGCGCGACGATCGGCAGCAGGCTCGTCACTCGGCTCGGCATCGATCGCATGATCGGCTACTCGACGTGGCTGATGCTCTTCGCCGGCGTCGCGCTGGCCGCGCTCGCCTGGGCGCGCGTCTCGCATCCCCTCGCGGTCGTCGCGCCGATGTTCCTGTTCATGGTCGCGCTGATGACGACGATGCCGCAGGCGACTGCGGGCGGACTGACGGCGTTTCCGGAAATCGCCGGCAGCGCCGCGTCGCTCCTGCTGTTCTGCCAGTTCATGCTGGCGTCGACTGCAGCGCTGACCGTCGGCATTACCTTCGACGGCACGCAGCGGCCGATGGCAACGACGATCGCCGCCGCCGCGTTCCTGGCGTTCATCGCTTTTCGTGCACTAGTCCCGCGGGCGACGAGCCGAGGCCGGCGCGTCCCCTAACCGCCGCGAACGACGATCAGCCGCTCCAGCTCGGAGACGATCGGCGTCGCCGCCTCGATGCCGATACGTTTGACCAGCGCCTGCGCGACGTCAGGCAGGAAGTCGTGCAGGTCGCCCAGATTCTCCGCGCGCTGCAAGCGCATCATCATCAGGTAGCCGCGGAAGCCCAGGTACTCGTTGAACAGGTCGGAGAGCCGTTGTTGCGCGGCGATGAAGCGCTGGACTTCGTCTTCGCTCCGGGACGCGGAAGCGGCACCGGGTGCGGCGACCGACGGCGCGCTGAAGCGTTTGGCGATGAGCCCGGCCCGTTCGAGCGCCGCCACGGTACTGACATCCACGCGCAGCGCGCGGGCGCGATCGAGGACATCGGCCACGGTGCGATTGCCGTCGATCATGATGAGCAGGCTCCGGAGCGCGATCGGCAGGTTGAGCTTGCGCTCCT
>JBGPYP010000296.1:0-3396 GCA_041493285.1 Casimicrobiaceae bacterium | reverse complement strand
CTTCGTGCGCTCGAGCCCTTTCGGCACGAGGTCCGCGGCCGGACGCTTCTCCCATTGTTCGTAGGTCGACGAGAGGCGGCGAGCCAGCTCCTTTTCCCGCGCGGCTTCGGCGACGCTGCCGGAGGCCGCCAGCGCCGCGCCGAGGATGAAGTGTGCCTCACCGTCGGCCGGATTTCTCCGCACCGCTTCGCGGAGCCAGTAGATCGCGGCCTGCGTGTCGCGCTCTTGCCAGTACGCGTACCCGAGATTGAAGAAGTAGTCCGGATCGTTCGGATCGGACTGGGCCGCCTTGTTGAAGTAGTAGGTCGCGGAGCCGGTTTGCGGCGTCCCACCGCGCCCGAGTTGGACGACGCCGAGATTGTTCAGCACTGTTGCAGTCGGCTGCTGGCCGGCCAGCGCGTCGAACGTGGCGAACGCGGCGTCGTACCTCTTCAAGCCGAGCTGGGACAACCCTCCCAAAAAGCGCGCGCGGCGCGCCCACGGCGAGTCGTTCGGCACGGCGTCCACGGCCGCGAGCGCCTGTTGCTGATCGCCCTGGTCGGAATACGCGTCCCAGAGCGCGAGGCGCGCACGGTCGAAGGTCGCCTGCACCTTGAGCGCCGCGTTCAGATAGTTGATGGCCGTCGCCGGTGTGTCCGCGAGCAGCCCTTTGATGTAGTCCTCGAACGCACCGATCGGTGGATGCTGACGTTCGACTTCTTCGGACGACTTGCTCGAAGCCGGCGCGATCCGCCGCGCGATCCGTTCGAACGTGGCGAAGAGCTCGGGAATGGGTCCACGTTCGGTCACATCGGCCTGAAGGCGCCCCGTATCGAGCGCGATGCTGCGGGCCCGAACGACGAGCGTGTCAGCCTCGAGCTGCAGCGATCCGACGACCACCTGTGAGGCGCCGACGAGCTGGCCGATGCGAATGACGGTGGCGTCGGTGAGCGCGGCCGCCGGCGGCACCTGCAGGCGCTCGAACGCCTCTCGCCGCTCTTCCCTCGTAATCGCGGTGTCGTCGAGCGCGTTGAGATCGTCGGTAAGCAGCACCGCCGACGCCTCGCCGAGCCAGAAAATGCGGCTTTCGCGCGTGATGTTCTCGAAGGGCATGACGAGAATGCGCGCGGGTGGCCCATCTGCAGCGAAGGTTTCTGCGGCGACGGTCCGGCTGAAGCCGGACGCGGCAGCGCAGGGCTGAAGTCCTGCGCCACGACAGACTGCCACCGCCGCAACGCGGGGCTGAACTCCTGCGCCACAACAGACCGCGCCCGCCAGCGCGACGAGCCACCGCCGGCTCATGCTGTCTCCGGCTCCACCCGGCTGTTGAGGAGCGCCACTTTCAGCACGCAGGTCGGCTCGCCGGTGCCGCGACACGCAACCACTTCAGCGTGTGCCCGCATGTTGAAGAGCGCGAGCAAGCGCGTGAACGCGGAGGCGTAATACCCGCAGAGCGGCTGCGGAACCGGTTCGCGGACGGTACAGAAAATCGACTCGCGGACCTTGACGTTCGCCGTGCCGCGCCGAAGCCGGGACACCGCGCGGCTCCCTCGATAGCTGCTGCGCACGAGACGCGACGCGAGCCGCAGCGCCAGCCGCCCGCGCAGCCAGGCGGGCGTGGCTTTGACGAGCGCGCGCTGGATCGGCGGCATCGACTCCACGGTCCACTCGGCGGCATATTCGCCCGCACGCGTTGTGATCATGTGGTACGCCTCGCCTTCCTGACGCAGGAAGCTGAGGACCGCATACAGCGGAGCGAGGCCGATGGTGCCCTCGCGCAACCCTTCGGCGTTCAACCAGTTCTCGTAAAACCCAAGGCGGGTCGGCAGAATGTCGGCAATGCCCTGATGAAGGCTTGCGACAAGGACGCGCCCGATGCCAGCTTCGCGCATGTCTCAGTGTAAGATCGACAGCGGTTCGGGGTCCCGCCTATGCACAGCGCGGCGATTCTTGTGGGCGGCCGGGCCCGCCGATTCGGTGGCCGCGACAAAAGCGCCTTGATCGTCGACGGCCGGCCGATACTCGAGCGTCAGATCGCGGAGCTTGTGCAAATCACCTCCGATATTCTGATGGTCGGCGGCGATCCGCCTGCGCGCGCCATCGGACGCGCGCGATACGTGGCCGACCGCGTGCCGGGGTGCGGCCCGCTTGGCGGCCTTCACGCGGCGCTGACCGACGCTCTCGGCGACGCCACCGTCATCGTCGCCTGCGACATGCCGTATGTATCGGCTCCGCTCCTCCGTTACTTGCTTGCGCTGACCAGCGGCGCGGACGGCGTCGTGCCACGGACCGAAGACGGGTATCATCCCCTGTGTGCCGCGTACACGCGCGCCTGCATCGAGCCAATCGCGCGTCGGCTGGCCGATGGGCGCTTGAAGATGACCGATCTGTTCGACGATGTGAGGATACGCATTGTGACCGCTGAAGAACTTGATGCCTTCGGCGATCGCCGCCGGCTGCTCGCCAACGTGAACACGCCGGCCGAGTACTCGTCGATCGAGGCGAACAGAATCTAATCGTATCACGAGCGTTCCGCCGCCCTTCAGGTCCACGTCAACACACGACCGTTCATGATTCTGAATGTCCAACGGCAGGTCCACGACCAGGTCGCCGACGCTGTTCGGCGGCAGTACGGCATCAGCGACGTGCCGCCGTTTGCCGTCGAGGTGCCGCCCAGCCGCGCCCTCGGCGATCTCGCGGTCACCGTCGCGTTCCAGCTGGCGCGAGTGTTGCGAAAACCGCCGCGCGCGATCGCACAGGAGCTCGCCGCCGCGGTAGGCGCCATTCCCGGCATCGCGCGCGTGGTGGCGGCGTCCAACGGATACCTGAACCTGTATCTCGACCGCCCGGCCTTTCTGCTCGCGCGGCTGCGCGGCGACGTCGCGCCACTCCGCACCGACGAAAAGAAAACGATTGTCGAGCACACGGCCATCAACCCGAACAAAGCAGCCCACATCGGGCACCTGCGCAACGCCGCGCTCGGCGACACGCTCGTGCGCGTCCTGCGCTTCCGCGAGACGGCGGTGGAAGTGCAGAACTACATCGACGACACCGGCGTGCAGGTGGCGGACGTGATCGTCGGCTTTTGCGAGCTCGAGCACAAGACACTCGACGACATCCGGCGGATCGCCGAGACCACGCGGTTCGACTACTACTGCTGGGACCTCTATTCGCGCGTCACCGAATGGTACGAAGGTGATCGCGCGCGTCTGGCGATTCGCGCAGGCGCGCTGCACGACCTCGAGCGCGGCGGCAGCGACACCGCCGCGATCGGTGCCTTCATCGTCGATCGAATCGTGCGGGCGCATCTCGCCACGATGGCCCGCCTGAATATCGGGTACGACCTCCTCACCTACGAGGGCGACATCCTGCGCCTTCAGTTCTGGTCGCGCGCGTTCGACATCCTGAAAGCGCAGG
>JBGPYP010000027.1:0-14370 GCA_041493285.1 Casimicrobiaceae bacterium | reverse complement strand
CGGGATACCGGGGACCGTCGGCGGCGCGCTGGCGATGAACGCGGGCTGTTACGGCGGCGAGATCTGGGCGCGGGTCGCGAAAGTCGAGCTGGCGATGCGCGACGGCACGTTCGTCGTGCGCACGCCGGCGGACTACGCGGTTGGCTATCGCAGTGTCAAGCGCGCGGACGGCCGCGCGGCCGACGGCATCTTCACCGCGGCCTGGTTCCGCTTTCCGCCCGGCGACCGCGAGGCGGCGCTGGCGAGGATCAAGGAGCTTCTCGCGCATAGGATCGCGACCCAGCCGCTCGAACTGCCCAACGCCGGCAGCGTGTTCCGCAATCCGCCGGGCGACCACGCGGCGCGGTTGATCGAACGCGTCGGTCTGAAGGGGTTCGCGATCGGCGGCGCGCGCGTGTCCGACAAGCACGCGAATTTCATCGTCAACGCCGGGCGCCGGGCGAGCGCCGCCGACATCGAGCAGTTGATCGAGCACGTGCAGAAAGTCGTCGCCGCGAAGACCGGTGTCACGCTCGAACGCGAAGTGCGCATCATCGGGGAGGCCGCGTGAGCGCTCGGCGAGGGGCCCCAAGCGCCCACAGCGTGGAATTGTGTCGCTTTGGTTGCCGGCCCCATGCGCCTGGCTCGGGTCGCCTCCACTCGCGCTCGCTCATGGAGCCTCGCTCCGCCTCGCCAGTCGCCCCGCGCAGCGGGGACCGCGGGCTGGCGAATCGCGGCCGCTGCCGACGCGCGGCGATGCGCGCTCGCACGACCGTCAGGAGGCAGCGCGCGTGAGCGAATTCGGCAAGGTCACCGTCCTGATGGGGCGAGCCCGACGCGGTGCCGCGAAGCGGTCGGTGCGGGAGGGTGAAGCAGCCGCCCATCGACTCGACGCGTCTTCGCGGAGCACGGGCGGCGTATGAGCGAGTTCGGCAAAGTCGCGGTGCTGATGGGTGGCCCGAGCTCGGAGCGCGAGATTTCGTTCCTGTCGGGTAACGCCGTGCTCGCGGCGCTGCAAAGCAGGGGCCTGGACGCGCACCCGTTCGATCCCGCGAAGCGGTCGCTCTACGAGCTGAAAGCCGACGGCTTCAGCCGCGTGTTCATCGCGCTGCACGGCCGCTTCGGCGAGGACGGCACGGTACAGGGGGCGCTCGAGGTGTTGGGCATCGCGTACACGGGGAGCGGCGTGATGGGCTCCGCGCTCGCGATGGACAAGTGGCGAACCAAGTTGGTATGGCTCGCGAGCGGCATCCCGACGCCGCGCTACCGCCTCGTCGACGCGCGAACCGACTGGTGGTCGGTCGTCGCCGAGCTGGGCTTGCCGTTGATCGTCAAGCCGGCGCGGGAGGGTTCGACGATCGGGCTCACGAAGGTGACCTCCGTCGATCACGACGAGTTGGCGATCGCGTATCGCGAGGCCGAGCAACACGACGACCTGGTGCTGGCCGAGGAGTTCGTCGCCGGCGTCGAACTGACCGCGTCGATTCTGAACGATCGCGCGCTGCCGCTGATCCGCATTGAGGCGCCGCTGGGCAATTACGACTATCACCACAAGTATTTCTCCGACGAGACGCGCTACTACTGCCCGAGCGGGCTCGCCGAGGCGACGGAGCGCGCGATCCAGGCGCAGTCACTGCAGGCGTTCCTGCTCGTCGGCGCGACCGGGTGGGGCCGGCTCGACCTGATTCTCCGCCCCGACGGGTCGTGGCAATTCCTCGAGGTGAATACGTCGCCGGGAATGACCGGGCACAGCCTGGTGCCGATGGCGGCGAAACAGGCCGGGATCGCGTTCGCCGATCTCTGCATCGAGATTCTGCGGGGCGCGCATGTGGGATAACCCGCGCCAATTGAACGTGCTGGCGTTGCTCTTCGCACTTACGGCGTTGGCGTTGTTCGCCTGGGGCGCGGCCGCGTGGGCGGTGCGGCAGCCGGCGTTCGCGCTGCGCCAGATCGTGATCGAAGGCCCGCTCGTGCGCGCCAATCCGGCGCACGTCGAAGCGGTCATCCGCGAGGAGCTGCGGGGCACGTTTTTCACCCTGCGCCTTCCCGAAGCTCGCGCCTCATTGCAACGGGTGTCCTGGGTCAAGAGGGTAGCGCTGCGGCGGCAATGGCCGGACCGGCTGCAGATCACGCTCGTCGAGCACGAGCCGCTGGCGCGCTGGACCGAAGGCGCGCTGGTCGATACCGATGGCGAGGTCTTCAACGCGGAATTTGCCGGCGATCTGCCGCAGCTTGCCGGGCCCGAGGACAGCGCAGCGCGAGTCGCCGCGCGCTTCCGCGAGTACGGCGCCGCGCTTAGCACTCGCGCGCTCTCGATCGCCGAGTTGCGCCTGTCGCCTCGCGGCGGCTGGCAGCTGCGTACGGCCGGCAGCGCGCCGCTCGCGATCGAGCTCGGTCGCAACGAACCGGACGCGCGGTTGGCGCGTTTTGTCCTCTACCACGCGCGGACCGTCGGCGCGCTCGCGCGTGCCGGAACGCGCATCGATTACGTCGACCTGCGCTACCGCAACGGCTTTGCGGTGCGCGTGCCCGGGTTCACCGAGAAGCCGGTGCGGAAAGCGGGATAGGGATGCGAGCATGGTGAAGGACAGCAAGAACCTGATCGTCGGCCTCGATATCGGCACCTCGAAGATCGTCGCGATCGTCGCCGAGATCTCGCCCGAGAAGCGGCTCAACATCATCGGACTGGGCGCGCAGCCCTCCCGGGGGCTCAAGAAGGGTGTGGTCGTCAACATCGAGGCGACGATGGCCTCGATCCAGCGTGTGCTAGAGGAAGCCGAGCTCATGGCCGACTGCACGATCACCGAGGTCTACACCGGCATCGGTGGAGGCCATATCCGGAGCCTCAACTCGAGCGGGATGGTGGCGATCAAGGAGAAGGAGGTCACGCAGGCCGACATCGACCGCGTCGTCGAGACCGCCAAGGCGATCGCGATTCCCAACGATCAGGAGATCCTGCACATCCTGCCACAGGAATTCATCATCGACGGCCAGGAGGACGTGCGCGAGCCGCTGGGCATGAGCGGCGTACGGCTGGAAGTGAAAGTCCACATCGTCACCGGTGCGGTGTCCGCCGTCGAAAACATCACCAAGTGCGTGCGCCGCTGCGGGCTCGAGGTCAGGGACGTGATGCTGCAGCCGCTGGCCGCCGCGCTGGCCGTCCTCAACGACGACGAGAAGGAGCTTGGCGTGTGCCTGATGGACGTCGGCGGCGGTACCACCGACCTCGCGGTCTTCACCGGCGGGGCGATCCGGCACACGGCGGTGATCCCGATTGCGGGCGATCAGGTCACCAATGACATCGCGATGACGCTGCGCACGCCGACCAAGGACGCCGAGGAACTGAAGCTCCGTCACGGCTGCGCGCTGCGGCAGCTCGCCGACCCGAACGACGTCATCGAGGTGCCGGGCGTCGGCGATCGCGGGCCCAGGAAGCTGTCGCGGCAGATGCTCGCCGAAGTGATCGAGCCGCGGATCGAGGAGCTCTACACCCTCGCGCAAGCGGAGCTGCGGCGCAGCGGCTTCGAGGAGCTGCTCTCGTCGGGCATCGTGCTTACCGGTGGCTCGGCCCTGCTCGCCGGCATGATCGAGCTGGGCGAGGAGGTGTTTCACCTGCCCGTGCGCATCGGCGTGCCGGCGTACGTCGGCGGGCTCGCCGACGTCGTGCGCAGCCCGCGCTACGCGACCGCGGTGGGGCTCTTGCTCGACGGACGCGAGCAGTTCCTGCGCGCCGAGCAATCGCGCGCCCAGGGCGGTGGGCTCACGAACATGGCGGGACGAATGAAGCGATGGTTCAAGGCGAATTTTTGACAGGTGGACAAAAGTGAACCCCTACTCTTGTCCGGAACAATCACCCGAAAATCGCGGGCTTATTTGCCAACTGAGCCCATCGATTTTCGGCAGCAAGTACTACCGAAAAACGAGAGCGTAGAGCCAAGCCTTTCAATTCGACAGGAGAAAAGGAGTTCATCATGTTTGAAATCATCGACCAGAGCCCGCCAGAAGCGGTCATCAAGGTCATCGGCGTGGGCGGCTGCGGCGGCAATGCGGTCGAGCACATGATCGGCAGGGGCGTCGCGGGGGTGGAGTTCATCTCCGCCAACACCGACGCCCAGGCGCTCAAGCGCTCGACCGCGCGCACGCAGCTGCAGCTCGGCAGTACCCTGACGCGCGGCCTCGGCGCCGGCGCGCGACCTGAGATTGGGCGCGACGCTGCGATGGAGGACCGCGACCGCATCGCCGAGACGATCGACGGTGCGGACATGCTCTTCATCGCCGCGGGGATGGGGGGCGGCACGGGCACCGGTGCGGCGCCTGTCGTCGCGCAGGTCGCCAAGGAGAACGGAATTCTGACGGTCGCCGTCGTGACCCGACCCTTCAAGTTCGAAGGTAAGCGGCAGAAGGTTGCGCAAGCGGGCATCGACGAGCTCGCGAAGATCGTCGACTCGCTGATCATTATCCCCAACGACAAGCTGATGCAGGTGCTGGGCGAAGAAGTATCGGTACTCGACGCCTACGCCGCCGCGAACGAGGTGCTGCACAGCGCCGTCGCCGGGATCGCCGAAGTCATCAACTATCCGGGGCTGGTCAACGTCGATTTCGCCGACGTGCGAACTGTCATGTCCGAGATTGGCATGGCGATGATGGGGTCGGCGACCGCCGCCGGTGCCGATCGCGCGCGCCAGGCCGCGGAGCGCGCGGTCGCGAGCCCGCTGCTCGAGGAAGTCAATCTCGCCGGCGCGCGCGGCGTGCTCGTCAACATTACGGCCTCGGCGGGACTCAAGATGAAGGAATATCACGAGGTTATGAACACGATCAAGGCGTTTACCGCCGAGGATGCGATGGTGATTGTCGGCACGGTGATCGACGACGCGATGGAAGACCGTCTGCGCGTGACGATGGTCGCGACTGGGCTGGGCGGCGCCGCGTCCAAGGCGCGACAACCGCGGCTGGAAGTCGTCGAGCACGTGCTGGAGCGCACCGGCACCGACGGCTTGGCGACGACCGCCGCCTCGGTCGACTACGATCGCCTCGAGCGCACGCCGGCGGTGATCCGTCGCGGCCGGACGCCGGCGTCGGGTGGGACGCCTGCAGCAGGCTTCGATCCTTCGGACATTCCGGCGTTCTTGAGGAAGCAGGCCGATTGAGGGCAGTGAAGAGCGGAAAAATGAACGAGTGAAGAGAGTAGGAAAACAACCGGTCGAGGTGCGAAGGCGGCACCGGCTGCCGCATGTCGCGGGCGAAGAACTGTGCTAGTATACCCACCGCTAACTCCTTGAACCGACGCGCGAATCGGATTCACGTCGCCCGCTAGGGGAGGGACCTCACGCCCGCCATGCTCAAACAACGCACCCTCAAGAGTTCGATCAAGACGACCGGCGTGGGTCTGCACACCGGCGCGCGAGTGGATCTGACCTTGCGGCCGGCGCCCGCTGACTCGGGCATCGTGTTTCACCGTGTCGACCTGCCGCAATCCGTCGCGATCCCCGCGCACGCGACGTATGTCAGCGACACGCGCCTGTCGTCGTCGCTGGAGAAGGACGGCGCGAAGATCTCGACGGTCGAGCACCTGATGTCGGCGCTCGCGGGACTTGGCATCGACAATCTGCACGTCGACGTTGCCGGGCCGGAGATCCCGATCATGGACGGCAGCGCCGGCCCCTTCGTATTCCTGCTCCAATCGGCCGGGATCGAGGAACAGGCGTCGCGCAAGCGCTATCTGCGCATCAAGGAGCCGGTCGAGGTACGCCAGCACGACAAGTGGGCGCGCTTCGAGCCGTACCACGGCTTCAAGCTCGATTTCACGATCGATTTCCCGCATCCGGTGTTCGGGACAGAAAACCGGCAGGTGGTCATCGACTTCGCGGAGCATTCCTACACGAAGGAAGTGAGCCGCGCCCGCACGTTCGGCTTCATGCAGGACGTCGAAGCGATGCGAGAGGCGGGGCTCGCGCTCGGGGGCAGCCTGCAAAACGCGATC
The DNA here is from genome assembly GCA_041493285.1 of Casimicrobiaceae bacterium. Classification (GTDB taxonomy): domain Bacteria; phylum Pseudomonadota; class Gammaproteobacteria; order Burkholderiales; family Casimicrobiaceae; genus PALSA-1003. The sequence goes on along the minus strand of JBGPYP010000027.1, from coordinate 8,411 downwards.
GTGCTCGACGAGACCCGCGTGCTGAACAGCGAAGGGCTGCGCTACGACAACGAATTCGCCAAGCACAAGGTGCTCGATGCGATCGGCGATCTCTATCTGCTGGGCCACCCGCTGATCGGGACGTTTGCCGCGTTCAAGTCGGGGCACGCGCTCAACAACGCGGTCTCGCGCGCTCTGCTCGCGCGGTCCGACGCGTGGGAGCTGGTGACCTTCGACGCGCCGGCCGACGTGCCGCGCGCGTTTCTATCCTGGCAGCTTCAGCCGAGCTGAAGGTCGCTGCGCCACCGACCTGCCAAGCCGTCAGGACGCGAAGGGCAGCTCCAGCGTGTCGCCGTGGCGTCCCGGTGAGGGTTGGATCCCCCGATCAAAGAGGCGTCGTTGGTCCTGGTGCGTTTGCTGTTGTTCTTGGCCTTAGCCGTCGTTGCCGTGGCGGCGGCGCTGTACCTCGTCAAGCGCGACCGGCGCTACCTGCGCTTCATCGGGTTGGTCGTGCGTTACACGTTACTTCTTTTGCTCGGGGCGTTGGTCTTCTACGCGTTCGAACGGCTGGTGCTCGTCGTCTGAGGTCGCCCCCCCACGGTGGGCAAGACGCCGCAGCGCCGCGGCCAGCCGCGGGTCGGAAATTCGATCCGCGCCGGCACGAAGCGCGGTCGCTGATGCTTCATCTATTTGTTTTGCAATAGCTTTCGTTCTGTCGGCCCGACGCTGGCGGGCTTGCACCCGGACCCGGATTCCAGTAAATTTCCACCCCACGCGCGCAAGCGTCTCGAGCAACTCCGGCCCGCGGTGACGGAGCAGCGCAGCGGCAGCGCCGCTCGCAGCGAACAGGACGAGCTCGGGCGGGGAGGCGTCGGCGATGCCCGTTTGAGCGGCGAGCGCCGGCGGCAAGCTCTTTTGCACCTGGTCCAGGAGCGCGAGTTCGCGCCGGCGGCGATCGAGAAGGCCGGCCAGCGCGGTTTCACCGGAAAGTATCTGGCGTAACGGGCGCACGGGTAGGGTAGTCTGGCTCGGTTGAACAGCTCGCCCAAGGCGAGGCCTGGCAACAGCGGGAGAAGGGCATTTGAACATTATTGTCGTGTCCGGCGCCATGGGTCGCCGGGCCCGGACCCTGACGCTGGACTGGAGACACTGGACGCTGGGCGGCTTCGGCGTGCTGTTGCTATTCCTGTCCTTTACCCTGCTGTTCAACTACGTCACGCTGCGCTACGCGGCGTCGATCAAGCATCCGCTGCTTCAAGCTATTCTGCTCGACGACCAGCGGCAGGAAGCGCGCAGGACCCAGGAGGTCGTCCAGGGCCACCTCAATGCGATGGCGGTCCGGCTCGGCGAGCTGCAGGCGCAACTTCTCCAGCTCGACGGCCTGGGCGAGCGACTGGCGCAAATGGCGGGGCTGAAGCCGAAGGACCTGCCGCCGTCCGAGCCCGGCAAGGCGCCGGGACGTGGCGGGCCCGCACCGACGCTTTCGCGCGACCTGTCGGTCGACGAGTTCGCCTCGTTGCTTTCTGAGTTGTCGCACTCTGTCGAGGAGCGCTCCGATCAGCTTACCGTGCTCGAAGCGCTGCTCGTGAGTAACTCCGCCAACAAGAAATTCCTGCCGACGCTCGCGCCCGTGGACGGAGGGTGGCTGTCCTCGAGCTTCGGCTGGCGGATCGATCCGTTCACCGGCCAGAAAAGTTTTCACGAGGGCCTGGATTTTCCTTCGGAGTCCGGAACGTCGATTGCCGCTGCCGCGAGCGGCAAGGTCATCTTCGCGGACGTACATCCCCAGTATGGTAAAATGATCGAAGTCGACCACGGTAACGGGTTGGTTACTCGTTACGCGCACGCGTCGCAGCTCTTCGTCAAGGAGGGCGACTTGGTAGTCCGCGGTCAGAAGATTGCCGCGGTCGGCTCGACCGGACGGACGACCGGGCCGCACCTGCATTTCGAAGTGCGCTTGAACGGCGTACCCCAGAACCCGGCCCGATTCCTGCTGTCTGCCAACTGATCTGCAAGAACGCGCCAATGATAGGCAGGGGTGAGGGAATCCTCACCCCTTGCTTTTTCCGGCCGGCGGCGTCAGTTAGCAAAAGATGATCCCCAACATCCTCACCAGGATATTCGGCAGCCGCAACGAGCGCCTGCTCAAGCAGTACGCACAGGTCGTCCGCAGGATCAACGCCCTGGAGCCGGCGACGACGGCGCTCTCCGATGACGAGGTGCGGGCCCGGACCGTCGCACTCCGGGAGCGCGTCGGCAACGGCGAAGAGCTCGACGCCGTGTTGCCGGAGGCCTTCGCCATCGTCCGGGAGGCGGGCAAGCGAGCGCTGCAGATGCGCCATTTCGACGTTCAGCTCATCGGCGGCATGGTGCTGCACCACGGCAAGATCGCCGAAATGCGAACCGGCGAGGGGAAGACGCTCGTCGCCACGCTCCCGGCGTATCTCAACGCGCTCGCCGGACGCGGCGTGCACATCGTCACGGTCAACGACTACCTCGCCCAGCGCGACGCGGACTGGATGGGCCGCATCTATCGCTTCCTCGGGCTCACCGTCGGCGTCAACCTGTCGCAGATGAACCACCCCGACAAGCAGGCAGCGTACGCAGCGGACATCACGTACGGCACCAACAACGAGTTCGGCTTCGACTACCTGCGCGACAACATGGTGTTCCAGGCCTCCGAGCGCGTCCAGCGGGGGCTCAACTACGCGATCGTCGACGAAGTGGACTCGATTCTGATCGACGAGGCGAGGACGCCGCTCATCATCTCCGGGCAGGCGGAGGACAACGTCGAGCTCTACTATCGCCTGAACGAGATTGCACCGCGGCTGCAGCCGCAGACGGAGGAGCAGGGGCCGGGCGACTACTGGGTCGACGAGAAGGCGCATCAGGTGCTCCTCTCGGAAGCCGGGCATGAACGTGCCGAAAACGTCCTGGCGGAGGCCAAACTGCTGTCGGCCGGCACGAGCCTGTACGACGCGCACAATATCGCGTTGATGCACCACCTCTACGCGGCGCTGCGCGCGCACGCGCTGTACCACCGCGATCAGCATTACGTGGTGCAGAACGGTGAGGTGATCATCGTCGACGAGTTCACCGGGCGGTTGATGGCCGGCCGCCGCTGGTCCGATGGGCTGCATCAGGCGGTCGAGGCGAAGGAAGGCGTGGCGATCCAGCGCGAGAACCAGACGCTGGCCTCGATCACGTTCCAGAACTACTTCCGGATGTACCAGCGGCTGGCCGGCATGACCGGCACTGCCGACACCGAGGCCTTCGAGTTCCAGCAGATCTACCATCTCGAGACCGTCGTGATCCCGACAAACCTCCCGATGATCCGGATGGACGAGAACGATCTCGTCTTCCGCACCTTCCAGGAAAAGGTCGACGCGATCATCGGCGACACCAAGGACTGCTACGAGCGCGGGCAGCCGGTCTTGGTCGGCACGACGTCGATCGAGAATTCCGAATTGCTGTCGGGATACCTCGAGAAGGAGAAGCTGCCGCACCAGGTGCTCAACGCCAAGCAGCACGCGCGCGAAGCCGAGATCGTCGCGCAAGCCGGGCGGCCGAAGATGATCACGATCGCGACCAACATGGCGGGCCGCGGTACCGACATCGTCCTCGGCGGCGCGGTCGAGCCGCAAATACTCAAGATCCGCGAGGACGAAACCCTGTCGCAGACCGAGAGGGACCTGCAGATCAACAAGCTGCGCGCCGAATGGCAGGTTCGCCACGACGCGGTCATCGCCGCCGGCGGGCTGCACATCATCGGCACCGAACGCCACGAATCACGACGCATCGACAATCAGCTGCGCGGCCGTTCCGGCCGGCAGGGTGATCCGGGCTCGTCGCGGTTCTATCTTTCGCTGGAGGATCCTCTCCTGCGCATCTTCGGCGGCGAGCGCTTGTCCGGGATCATGCAGCGGCTGAAGATGCCCGAAGGCGAGCCCATCGAGCACCCGATCGTCAACCGCTCGATCGCCAAGGCGCAGAACCGGGTCGAGTCGAGAAACTTCGACATTCGCAAGCAGTTGCTCGAGTACGACGACGTCGCCAACGATCAGCGGCGAGTGATCTACCAAGAGCGCGACGAACTGCTGGAGACCGACGATATCTCGGAGACGATCCGCAACATGATCGCGGGCCGGGTCGAGGACACTACGCGCCTTTACATACCACCCGAGTCGGTCGAGGAACAATGGGACGTGTCGGGCCTCGAGACCGCCCTGACCGGCGACTACGATTTGCGCGTGCCGGTCGCCGCATGGCTCGAGGACGAGCCGGAGATCACCGATGAAGCGGTGCGCGAGCGCCTGCGCGAGCTGGCGCTCAAGCAGTACGAAGCGAAGGCGGCCCTGGTCGGAGGGGACCTGTTTCATCAGTTCGAGCGCAATCTGATGCTGCAAACCGTCGATCAGCACTGGCGCGAGCATCTGGCAGCGCTCGACCACCTCCGGCAGGGCATCCATCTGAGGGGCTACGCGCAGAAGAACCCGAAACAGGAGTACAAGCGCGAGGCCTTCGAGCTGTTTTCGGACATGCTCGACCGCATCAAGCAGGATGTGGTCAAGATCGTGTTGACGGTCCAGGTGCGCTCGCAACAGGACGTGCAGGCCGTCGAGGAAGCGCCGGCGGTCTCCAACGTCCGCTATCAGCATGCCGGCTACGACGAAGCGCTCGCCGCCGCGGATGGCGATCCGCCGGCTGCAGTCGCGACTCCACCGTTCACGCGCATCGGGCAGAAAGTCGGTCGCAACGATCCTTGTCCATGTGGCAGCGGGAAGAAGTACAAGCACTGCCACGGACGGATTTGACTGATGTAAAGCTGCTGCGCAACCCGCAGGCTTTGTCGTGTGCTCGCTCGCCGCTCGCTGTACTTAAGGGTACTATCTCGCGGCTCGCTGCGCGCCTTCGCGCCTGCGGGTCGCTCGCGACGCTTTCCATTCAGCCAAACACGTCTCAATGCCGGTTAACTACATACCCCCGACGCCGGAGCAACTGCTTCCCGTTCCGGGCGTCGCGCTCGGAACCGCGCCGGCGCGCATCAAGAGCTGGTCGCGCGACGATCTCTTGCTGGTGAGCCTCGCGTCGGGAACGCAAGCCGCCGGCGTGTTCACGCAGAACCGGTTCTGTGCCGCGCCCGTGACGGTCTGCCGCGAGCATCTCGCGCGCCGAACGCCGGTCCGCGCGCTCGTCGTCAACGCCGGCAACGCCAACGCCGGCACCGGCGCGCGCGGGCTCGTGGACGCGCGCGCGGTCTGCGCTTCCGCGGCCGCGACGCTTAGTTGCGCACCGGACGAGGTGCTACCGTTCTCGACCGGGGTCATCATGGAGCTGCTGCCGGTGGACAGGATCGTGACGGCACTGCCCGCGTGCCGGGCGGCGCTCACGGATGCGGGCTGGTTCGCTGCCTTGCGCGCGATCATGACCACCGACACCGTGCCGAAGGGCGCGTCACGGCGCGCCGAGGTCGACGGCGTGCCGATCACGGTGACCGGCATCGCCAAGGGCGCCGGGATGATCGCGCCGAACATGGCGACCATGCTCGGCTTCGTGGCCACCGACGCGCCGATCGGCCGCGCGGTGCTGGACGAGCTCGTCGCGGAGATCGCCGACGCTTCGTTCAACCGGGTCACCATCGATGGAGACACCTCGACCAACGACAGCTTTGTCCTGCTCGCCACGCAGCGCGCGCCGCTCTCGCGCATCGAGCGTCGCGACGATCCGCGGCTGCCTGTCGTGAAAGCCGTGCTCGCCGCAGTCGCGATCGAGATCGCGCAGGCGATCGTACGCGACGGCGAAGGCGCGACCAAGTTCATCTCGATCGTCGTCGAAGGCGGACGGAATGTCGCCGAATGCGACCGCATCGCCCGCGCCATCGCGCATTCGCCGCTGGTGAAGACTGCTTTCTTCGCCTCCGACCCCAACCTCGGTCGGATCGTCTGCGCGATCGGCAATGCGGGGATCGACGATCTCGATCCCGGTCGGGTATCGTTCTGGCTCGACGACATCGCGGTGGTCGCCGACGGTGGCCGCGCGGCGTCGTATCGTGAGGAAGAGGGCAAGCGCGTGATGGTCAAGCCGGAGATCACGGTGCGCGTCGCGCTCGGTCGCGGGCAGGCGCACGCGATGGTCTGGACGTGCGATCTGTCGCACGAATACGTGAGCATCAACGCGGACTATCGTTCGTAATGTCGCGCAAGACCGCAGCCGACCCGCTCGCCCGCGCGCTCGATCGCGCCGAGGCGGTCCTGGCGCGCCTCGAGGCGTTGTTGCCGTCCGTGCCGCCAGAGCCCGACTGGGCCGCGCGCGCGTTCCGCTGGCGCAAGCGCGGCGAGCGCGGATTCCTGCAGGCCGTCGCGCACCCGCAGGCGATCCGCCTCGACGACTTGGTTGCGATCGACGAGCAGAAGCGTGCGATCGACAGCAACACGCGGCAGTTCGTCGCCGGCCTGCCGGCGAACAATGTGCTTCTCACCGGCTCGCGCGGCACGGGCAAGTCCTCGCTGGTGAAGGCGATGCTGGTCAAGTACGCGGCGAAAGGCCTGCGCCTGATTGAAGTCGAAAAGGGTGACCTGGTCGATCTGCCCGATATCGTCGACCGAATCGACGGCCGCCCCGAGCGTTTCATTGTGTTCTGCGACGATCTGTCCTTCGACGCCAGCGAGCCCGGCTACAAGGCGCTCAAGGTGATGCTCGACGGCAGCATCGCGGCGCCCTCCGTCAACGTTCTGATCTACGCCACGTCGAACCGGCGCCACCTGCTGCCCGAATACTTCAGCGAAAATCTCGAGACCCGCCACATCGGCGAGGAAGTCCATCCCGGCGAATCGGTCGAAGAGAAGATCTCGCTCTCCGAGCGCTTCGGAGTGTGGATCTCGTTCTACCCGTTCAGCCAGGACGACTACCTGGCGGCGGTCGACCAGTGGCTTCGCACGCACGAGGGCGCGCTGCCTCGCGACGCGGCCGCGATCGAGGCGGTACACCGCGAAGCGATCCAGTTCGCGCTCCAGCGCGGATCGCGCAGCGGTCGCGTCGCCTGGCAGTTCGCGCGGGCGCACGCCGGCGCGCGGGCATTGAAGAGCGCTAAGGGACGTTGACCGGCGCACCCATCGTCCAAGTCGCCGTCGCGATCCTGCTGCGGCGCGACGGCCGCGTGCTGCTCGCGCAACGGCTGCTCGACACACCCTACGCCGGTTACTGGGAGTTCCCCGGTGGCAAGCTCGAGCCCGGCGAGTCGATGCGCGATGCGCTCCTGCGCGAGCTCGACGAAGAGCTGGGGATCGAGGTCACGCGTGCCGCGCCTTGGCTGGTGCAACGCTACGCGTATCCACACGCGCACGTCGAGCTCAACTTCTTCCGCGTTTTCGCGTGGCGGGGCGAACCGCGCGGCCGCGACGGGCAGGCGATCGCGTGGCAGACTCCGGGGGCATTCGACGTCGCACCGCTGCTGCCGGCAAACGCAGCGATTCTCCGCGCACTCGAGCTACCACCGGTCTACGGCATCTCGATGGCGGACGAGCTCGGGGAAGAGCTTTTTCTGGAGCGCGCCCGGGCTGCGATCAGCGGAGGGTTGCGCTTGATCCAATTGCGCGAGAAATCCTGGCCGCGCGAGCGCCTGCGATACCTCGGCGAAAGGCTGGTACCGCTGGCGCAGGCCGCGGGTGCCCGGATCATGCTCAACGGCGACGCTGCGCTCGCGCGAAGCCTCGGCTGCGCGGGCGTGCACTGGCCGGCGGCAACTCTGCTTGCGGCGACGGTGCGGCCCGAGGGAATGCTCTGCGCCGCGTCGTGCCACGACAGCGCGGAGCTTGCGCGCGCGGCGGCGCTCGGGCTCGATTTCGCAGTCCTGGGCCCGGTTGCGCCGACGCCATCTCACCCGGACGCGCCGCCGCTGGGCTGGTCAAGTGTGGCCGGATTGCTCCGGGCAACGCCGCTACCGGTCTACGCGCTGGGCGGGCTCGAGCGCTCCGACCTCGACACCGCGATCGCGCACGGCGCGCATGGCATCGCGCTGCGTCGCGCGGCGTGGAACGCCTAAGGCGTCTTCGGGGGCGAGTCGTCGGCGTCCCGGTTGTCCTCGACCACGGTAACGCGGTACGACTCGGTCGCCCACGCGCCGAGATCAATCAGCCGGCAACGCTCGGAGCAGAACGGACGGAAACGGCTCTCGTCGTTCCAGGCGACCGCGGTTCCGCAGTGCGGACAGGCGACCGTTCGCCGGGGCGTCGCTCCAGGGCTCACAAGTTGCAGAACATGAGGTCGAACTCGACGTCACCCTCGTAGACCGCGCCACGATCCATCCCAGCGACGCCGACGAAGCGGATGTTCAGCGCGTACTTGTTGGCGCTGATCTCCGGGACGCAGGGCAGGTCGCGCGCGAGCGACAGGCGCAACAGCTGCGCGACCTTCGCGGTCGTGAGCATCAACTG
>JBGPYP010000168.1:0-5777 GCA_041493285.1 Casimicrobiaceae bacterium | reverse complement strand
CCTGAGCGAAGCGAATGTTAAGCGAGCGCCAGCGAGCGGCCGGAGGCACAACGTGGACGTGGTTCAAGGGGCGAGCGAAGATTGAGCTCGCCCCGGTCCACGTTGCGGCGGAGGCTAACCTGAGCGAAGCGAATGTTAAGCGAGCGCCAGCGAGCGGCCGGAGGCACAACGTCGACGTGGTGCAGGGCGCAAGCGAAGATTGAGCCCGCGCCTCGCGTTGACATTTCCGCGTCATGCAAGTGGCGTAACCTAGAATGAGCCGGGGGCGAATCCCGGGGCCACGCTACGATGAAATATCGCGCCAACCGCCTCCTCGCATCGCGATGACGATCCTCCGTTTCCTCGCCACTGCGACGCTCGCACTCGCATCGTCGCTCGTCTGCGCGCAGAACGGCGGCGCGTATCCGGCGAAGCCGATTCGCCTCGTCGTTCCCTTTCCGCCGGGCGCAGGCACCGACGCGGTCGCGCGCGTGGTCGCGCAAAAGATCGGCGAGTCGATGCCGGCGACGATCGTCATCGACAATCGCCCCGGCGCGAGCGGAGCGATCGGCGCGGCCGAGGTTGCGAGAGCCGAGCCTGACGGCTACACGTTGCTCTTCGTCGCCTCGCCGTTCACGACGGTCGCGGCGGCGTCGCCCAACGCCGGCTACGATCCGCTGCGCCAGTTCGTTCCGATCGCGCCGATCGCGCTCGGGCCGCTCGCCTTCGCCGTCAACGCCGATGTCCCGGCGACGAACATGCGCGAATTCGTAGCGCTGGCGAAACAGCGTGCGGGGCAGCTCAATTACGGCTCGGCGGGCACCGGCAGCGTCAACCATCTGGCGCTGGAACTTTTGAAGGCGCGTACCGGCATCGACGTCGTTCACGTGCCGTACAAAGGCATCGCGCCGGCGACGGTCGACCTTCTGTCGGGACAGATCCAGGCGATCACCGCATCGATTCCGGCGACCCTGCCTTATGTCGCGCAGAACCGACTGCGCGTGCTCGCGGTGACGGGACCGAAGCGCGCCGCGCTGCTTCCCGACGTGCCGACGTGGAAGGAATCCGGCATCGACGCGGAAGTGGTCAACTACTGGGGCATCGTCGCGCCCACCGGAACGCCGCGCGACATCGTGCTGCGGCTCAATGCCGAAGTCTCGCGGACCCTCGCGCAACCCGACGTGAAGGAGCGCCTCGAGCGCGAGGGCGCAGAACTCATCGCCGGACCGCCCGAACGGTTGGGCGCGCTCATCGAAGCCGATCTCGCCCGGTGGAAGAAACTGATCGTCGACGCGAGGCTTCGTCTCGACTAGAGTGAATGGGGGTCCTGACCCCGGTTCGCGCGCCGTGGCATCAACACGAGCACGTTGCCAGCGACGCAGAACCCCGCACCGATGAGCGCCGGCAGCGTCCATTCGTAATGCTCGAATACGGTCGACAGCAACAAGGCGACGATCGGCACCGCCACGCCGACATAGCTGGCGCGCGCGGCGCCGATCCTTCCAAGCAGCGTCAGGTACGCCCCGAACGCGACCACCGACCCAAACACCGCGAGATAGATTAGCGACACCACGTAGCTCGGCGTGGCCTCGAAGGTCCACGTCGCGCCGTCGAGCTCCGCGACGAGCGTGATCACCAGCGCGCCGTAGCCCATGCCCCAGGCGACGCCCGGCAACAACGGCACGCCGCGGCGCTGGTTGTGCACCGCGAGCAGATTGCCTCCCGAGGCGAGCACCGTCGCGCCGACCGCGAACAGAATGCCCAGCGTCGCGTCGGTCTGCTCGGCGGAGAACTCGCGCCAGAACAGCAGCACGACACCAGTAACACCGAGGGTCGCGCCGACGAGCGTGCGGCGGTTGATGGGCGTGGCGAAGAATACGCGGACGCCGACGAGATTGAGAAACACGATCAGCGAAAACAGCACCGCGACCAGCCCGGACGCGACGTAGCGCTCGGCCCAGTACACACACAGATAATTGAGCCCGAAGAGGAACGTCCCCTGCGCGGCGAACCAGGCGTGCTGCGCCAGCGGAAAGCGCAGCGACCGGCCGGTCGCGGCGCACCACGCGCCGAGCAGGATCGCCGCGAGCGCGAAGCGGTAGACGACCGACGCCTCGGGTGAGACGACGCCGAGCTGGAAAGTGATCGCGAGCCACGTCGAGCCCCAGATCAAGCTGGCGATCGAGAAAAGTGCGGTTGGTCCCATCGGCGTGGCGCGATTGCTCGGTGTGCTGGGGATGATTATTGTCGAGGCGTGGTCCATCGCGCCAATCTAACCGCGCGCAGGTGCATTCGACAGGCGCACAGGTGATCGTAGGCGTCGAACTGTTATGGCGCGCAAGCCGGTACGGTATACGTCGCTGGCTGGCGGAGTGCGGCCGAACGTCAGGCGGCGCGGAGCGCGTCGACGATCTTCAACCGCGCGGCGCGCGCCGCGGGCAGGAAACCGCCGATGAACCCCATCGTCAGCGCGAACAGCAGCGCCGCGATCGCGATGCCCGGCGTCAGCACAAACCGGAACGCGACTTCGGCAAAGGTCTGGAAGTTTGTCGTCGAGATCGACAGCGCCTGCATGAACGCCGCACCGGCCAGGCCGATCGCGCCGCCGAGGAGTCCCAGCAGCAGCGACTCGCCGAGGAAAGCCGTGAGGATCGATCGCCGCGAGAAGCCCAGCGCGCGCAGCGTGCCGATCTCCGCCGTGCGGCTCGCTACGCTCGCGTACATGGTGATCATCGCGCCGATGATCGCGCCGATGGAAAAGATGACCGAGATCGTCGTGCCGAGGTAGTTGATGAACGTCGCCAGCGCCTCCGACTGGTCGGCGTAAAAGCGCGTTTCGCGCTTGGCTTCGAGCGTCAACCGCGGATCGGATTCGATGGTCTGCTTGACCGCGTCGAAACGGTCGCTGTCGGTGAGCTTGAAAATCACCGCCGAGAAGCCCGTGCGCCGGAACGCCTGCATCATCTGCTCGGCGTCGCCCCAGATCTCCGAATCGAAGCCAGTACGGCCGGCGTCGAACACGCCGACCACGGTCCAGTCGCGCGACGCAAAGCGCAGCGTCTCGCCCGGCGCGGCGCCGCGAAAACCCGTTGCGATCGAGGCGCCGGCGACGACTTCGGCGGTGCCCGGCCGGAACAGGCGACCCTCGATGATATGCGCCTGCGGGCGAAGTGTGAGCCCGCGCGGCGTCACGCCGCGGATCACGACGTTCGACGGCTTCCCCGACTCGCGTTTTGGGAGGTTGATGAGCACCACTGGCTCCTTCGACACCAGTGGACGCCCGTCCTGCCCGACCGCCACATCCGGCAAGCTCTCGACCACGCCGGCCTGCGTGCGGTCGATGCCGCTCTGCACCTCGGTCTGCGCGCCCCGGCGGATGACGAGGACGTTGTCGTCCTGTCCCGTGGCGACCAGCGTCGCCTTGAGCCCGGCGGAGAGCATGAGCACCGTCGTGAAGACGTAGACCACGAGCGCCATGCCACCCGCGGTCAGCGCGGTGGTGAGCCGCCGCGCGAAGAGATTGCGGACGATGTAGGTGAACGGAACAGGCATTGCTTAGCCGATCGCCCGCAAGCCGTCGACCACGCGCAGCCGCGACGCACGCCACGCCGGGAACACGGCTGCGACGACGCCGACGATGAACGCGGCTCCGAGCTGCATCGCCACCGTCTCGTCGCTGACGTAGAAGATCGGGAAGAACGTCCCCAGCGCCTCGCGAAACCCGTTCGCCACCGGGAACGTGAGCGCGATGCCGGCGATGCCGCCGGTGATCGCGATCAACAACGACTCGCCGAAGATCAAGAGCGCAACGAAGCCGCCGCCGAAGCCCAGCGCCTTGAGCGTCGCGTACTCGGCGCCGCGCTCGCGCGCGGTCATCGCCATGGTGTTCGCCATCACCGCCATGATGATGACGATGACAACGAACGACACCGCCTGAATCGCGAGCAGGATCGCCTCCGACATAGACACGAAACCGAGCTGAAACGCATTCTCGGTCTCGGTCAGCGTCTCGGCGAGCGAATTCTTGAACATCGCGTCGATCGCCTGCGATACCGCCGCGGCCTGATCCGGGTCCCGGAGCTGGGCGATGAAGACGCCGGTTTGGTCGGCGCGCCGCGGAAACTGCTTCTTGAGCGACTCGTTCAGCAAATTCCAGTGAAAGAACAACTGCGATTCGGCAGTGGTCTTGGTTGCGCCGTCGTAAATCCCACGCAGGTTGAACGTCCACGTGCCCGGAAAGATCGTGCCGCGCAGCGGAATCTGATCGCCGACCTTCCATCCGTACTGGTCGGCAAGCTTGCGGCCGGCGATCGCACCCTGGCGGTCGGTGAGGAAGGCTTTCTTCTCCTCGGGCGAGAGCACGAACTCCGGATAGATTTCCAGATACGTCGGCGGATCGACGGCGAACTGCGGGAAGAAGTTGCGCTCGCTGATGTAGACGCCGCCGAACCAGTTCGCCCATGACACCGCGGTCACGCCTTCGATCTGACGGATCTTCTGGGCGTAGGTCAGCGGCAGCGAAAACACCAGCGACACTGCGTTGCGGGTGATGAGCCGCGCGCTGGAACTCGCGTTGGCGCCGGCGTACCACGCGTCGATCACGGTACGCAGCAGGCCGAACGCAGTGATCGCGACGACGATGCCGACCGCGGTGAGCGCGGTGCGCAGCTTGTGCCGCAGCGCGTTCTTGAGGACGAGGCGGAGGACGTACATGACCGGTACAAGAGCGCCAAGCTTACCGCATGCCGGTGGCCGTGCCTGGGATGAACGCACAGCGCCGATCCCGGGAGCAACGCGACGAGCCAACGTCAAGGTCTGTACGCTCTACGGCATGGAAGTTGCTTGAAGTCGGCTTGAATCGGCGCCGGCCCGAATCGAGCCGGATTTTGACCACTTGGGCCTTACGGATCGAGACCTGCCGTGTCCATCTATGCCCCGTTCCGCTTCCTGATCGCGGCCGCCGCGGCGCTGTTGATCGCGACGGTGATCGTCTCGTCGTCGGCGCATGCAATGCTTCTGGGCGATGCGGTGGCGCAGTCGGCACTCGGCACGCCGCTCCGCGTCGTGATCCCGATTAAACCGGCGCAAGGCGAATCGCTGGAGTCCGCGTGCTTCCGGCTCGTTCCGAACGCGGGGGTCTCCGGCACACCGCTAGTGACGGCGAGGGTCAGTCTTGAACGCCAAGCGGCGAGCCCGAGGCTCGTCGTGACGACGCCGACCGCGGTCAACGAGCCGGCGGTCCAATTCACGATCCAGGCCGGATGCGACGGGACCACCCGGCGCAACTACGTCCTGCTGCTCGACCCGCCTGCGGCGGGCGCTGCCGCGGCGATCCGACCGATAACAGCGCGCGAACCCGGACAGGAACGGCCCAAAACAGCGCCAAGCACGACACGGCGCAGCTTGGACACCTCGCCGCCGCTTGGCGAGTCGCGCGTAACACCACGGGCAGTGGCGACGGACCGTGCATCGGACGCGACGGCCGTCGTGGTCGCGCCGGCAGGTCGCGAGAGCGCCATCGCAACCGCGAGCCCTGCGGCATTCCACCAGGTGGCGGCCCCGACTCAGGCCACGGAGGCACCTTCGGCAGCGCCGCCCGCGCCATCGGTCGAGCGCGGCGAGTCAGGCAACCTTTGGTGGTACCTTGCGGCGGCGGTGGTTGCCATCGGCGTGATTACGCTCGGTACCTTTTTTGTTCGCCGCCGGCGCGCGACACCGGAGGTCCCGGAGTGGACGCGCGGCGCGGCCTATACCGGCCCGCGGTCGTTCACTGACATGTCCGCAGCGCCGGTCACGCT
>JBGPYP010000394.1:0-2309 GCA_041493285.1 Casimicrobiaceae bacterium | reverse complement strand
GGAACCGTCGGAACAGCCAGATCATCCCGGCGATGTCATCGGGATGGTTGCGGCCTTCCAGAAACCCCTGCCGCACGACTTTCAGATCAGGGTTCGCGCGCTCGAGCTCCTCGCGCGCCTTGCGATCGCCGAGCGGCACCTTGATCGCGTCGAGGAATCGCTCGTAGTCGGTTTCGGACCGCGTCGCCGCGTAGCGGTTGAGGTAGTACACCGAATCCTTCTGCGCCTTCGACCACAGGCCCTCGCCCCCGACGTACGCTCGCGTCGCCGACATCAGGTCCATGCTGATGCTGCCGAGCACGATGAGCAGCGCGACGATGGCCAGGAAAGGCCAGACGATCCGCAGCAGCCGCCGGCTCTTCGGGATGAAGTTCGCGAAGCGGTACCGGAATGTCATGTTGCGGTCGATCCGTGCTCGGACCGGGCGCATCGAGCGGTGCGATGCCCCACGCGCGTCCCGCCAGCCCGCCGGCTCACAAGCCCAAGGCGCCGAGCCTTACGTTGTACAGGGCGACGGCGGCGGACGCGGCGAACAGCGCGACACCGAGCGGCGCGGAGAGCCGTCGCCCGCCCGGCAGGTTCTTCTCCGCGGCCATCACCGCCGCCAGCGCGAGCATCCAGCCGAGGCTGCCCGTGCCGACGACGAACATCAGCAGCATCAGTGCCCAGCAGCAACCGACGCAGAACAAGCCATGGTCGAAGCCGAGCTTGAGCGCCTCGCGACGGGGAGCCAGCCCCCGCCAGCGCTCGATGATGAAGCCGAATGGCGTGCGACACTTGTCGAGGCAGCGATACTTGAGCGCGCTGAACTGGAACCCTCCGGCGGCGGCAAGCACAACCGCGCCGACGATCCAGCCGTCGGCCAAGAGCCAGCTCGCCCGTTCGCCGGCGGCATGCAGCGAAACGTCCGCGACATGCGCGACGACGCCGAAGCCGAGCCACGCGGCAAGATAGCCCAGCACGACCAGCGCGATGAGCCGAGTCGAGTCCGCGCGCTCGGCGGTGATGCGGTGGAACATCTCGAGGATCGGCAGCGTTGTCGGCAGCATCATCGCCGCGGTCATCAGGATCCACGCCGCGGCGTAGACGAGCGCCGGCACCAGAAACTCGCCTCCGGGGACCGCGCGGCAAAGGGAACCGAGCGACGCGAGCGCGCCGGCATCGGCCCAGTTCCCGTGATCGAGGTAGCGGCCGTACGGACTTGCGCTCCACAGCCACAACGCGAGCCATGCCGAGCCGATGAGGGCTCCCATGAGCACGAGGAAGCTCACGCGGCGGCGAAGCAGGTGCCCTCCGGCAGCGCCCCCGTGCACAGTGTCGGTACGCGCGGTCATTCGCGTCTGCCGCGCGCGGCAATCAGCAGTTGAAGGCGAACGTGCTCTGGAGCGCGTTGTGGTTCTTGATGTCGAGATCGATGCCGAGCTTCGCGTTCTTCGAGCGGTAGCTCGGCGCCTTGCCGACGTAGACCGGCGCGCCGGGAACCGTCGAGAACACCGTGTTGGAGAGCGTCGTGGTGTCGCCGGTCGCGCTCTTATACGGCTCGAGCTCGGCGTAGCCGGCGCTGCCGATCTTGAGCGTACCCTTGCCGCCCTGCACGTCGAAGGTGATCGGCACGCGCTCGACGGAGACCACTTCGCCGACCAGCTTCACCAGCTCGCCGACGGGCCCGCCGAGCTTGCCGGTGTACACCTTGAGGATCGCTTCTTCTTGCTTCGGCGTCGCGTTGTCGGAAACGTAGACGGCCGCGCGCCAGTTGCCTTGCAGGATGTTCCCGGGTATGTGCGCGATCAGCGCGATCGTCGTTCCCGCGACGTCGACGCCGTCGATCGTTCCCTTGTCGAAGTGCCAGGAAACGATGGTGTCGCAGGTACCGAAGTCCGGATCCTCACCGATCCAGCACGGGCAAAGCACTCGGCAATTGCACACTTCCAGCAAACGACCTTCAAGGTGATATGCCATGGCGAACTCCTCAGAGTGTGGGGTTCCTGCAGTACCAGCGCCCTCGGCGATGGCGGCGACGGCTGGTTATGGTACCGCCGGCTCGCCGTGTCCGCCAGCGGGATTCAGCGACGCCCGCCGGCGAGCTGCACCGACCGCGGATGCAGGCGCAGACGCGCCATTGCCCAGATGCCCAATGCCGGCCCGACCGCGAGTGGTGCGAAGGCGTAACGCCAGCCCAATGCTTCGACGAGATAGGGCATCAGATGAATGGTGATCAACGTCAGCGTGAAGCCTAGCGCCGTTTGCAAGGTCAGCATCGTCCCTACCCGGGCGGGGTCCGCCAGCTCGGCGATGGAGGCGGAGAACTG
>JBGPYP010000106.1:0-8341 GCA_041493285.1 Casimicrobiaceae bacterium | reverse complement strand
GGCTGCTGCGGATCGTCTGGCCTTTCCTGGCCATCGTCGCGCTGCTCATCGTGCTCGGCGGCGTCAGCATGGATCTCATGTCGGCGACGCGAGCGTACGTCGGCGCCGAAGGCCTATGGTCCAAGGCGCAGAAGGATTCGGTCTACTACCTCAACCGCTATGCGGCGACGCGGTCCGAGACCGATTACGAGCGATTCCTCGACGCGATCAAGGTGCCGCTCGGCGATCGCAAGGCGCGCGAAGAGCTCGAGCGCAGGAATCCCGACCTGAAAGTCGCGCTGCAGGGGCTTCTGGAAGGCCGCAACCATCCCGATGACATCGCCGGGATGATCTGGCTGTTCCGACGGTTCCGGAACGTGAGCTACATCGACCGCGCGATCGCGATCTGGGGCGAGGCCGACCGCCACATCGCCGACCTGGCCGGGGCGGGGGAGACAATGCACGGTGCGGTCTCGTCCGGTCGCACCGACGACGAAAGCCTTCGCCCGATCCTCGAGGAGATCCGGCGGATCAACGCCAACCTGACGCCGCTCGAGGACGCGTTCTCGTTCACGCTCGGCGAAGCGTCACGGTGGACGCAGCTTGTGCTCGCAACGACGACGCTGGTCGCGACTGCGATCATGGTGCTGCTCGGCATCGTGCTCTCGCGCCGCATGCTGCGGCAGAGCGAGGTGTTCGAGAATGCGCTGCGGTTTTCCGAGGAGCGCTTCAACCTCGCGGTAATCGGCAGCAACGACGGCCTCTGGGACTGGGACGTCCTAACCGGCGACATCTACTTCTCGCCGCGGACGAAGGAGCTCGCCGGGTACGCCGATCACGAAGTGGCCAACACGCCGGAGGCGTTCCTGGAGCTGCTTCACCCGGACGACCGCGAGCCGGTGCTGGCAGCGGCGCGCGCGCACATCCGCGACGATCGTCCTTACGACGTGGAATTCCGCGTCCGCGCCAAGACCGGCGAATACCGCTGGTTCCGCGCCCGCGGCCGGTCGGTGCGCAACGCCGACGGTTGGGCGATCCGCATGGCAGGCTCGGTCAGCGACGTGACCGAGCGCAAGCTTGCCGAGGCGCAGCTGTTCGCCGAGAAGGAGCGCGCGCTGGTGACGCTCAAGTCGATCGGCGACGCGGTGGTCACCGTCGACCTCGCAGGCAGGGTCGAGTATTTTAACCCCGTCGCGGAAATCCTGACCGGATGGAAGACGCACGAAGCCGAGGGCATGCCGCTCGCGGTCGTCTGCAGGATGCTCGACGAAAACACCCGCCAGCCGCTGTCGGATCCGATCGAGCGCGTGGTGCTGGAAGGCCGGATGGTCAAGGCGGCGACGAACGTGTTGCTGGTGCGGCGTGACGGCACGGAGATCGCGATCAACGAATCGGCGGCGCCGATTCGCGATCGCACCGGCGAGATCGCGGGCGTCGTGCTGGTGCTGCACGACGTGCGGCGCGAGCGCGAGTACGCGAGCCAGCTCTCGTATCAGGCAAGCCACGACGCGTTGACCGGGCTCATCAACCGGCGCGAGTTCGAACTGAGACTGAGCCTCGCGCTGACGAGTGCCAGGGATTTGGGCCGCACGCACGCGATGCTCTACCTCGATCTCGACCAGTTCAAGGTGGTCAACGACACCTGCGGCCACGCCGCGGGCGACGAGCTGATGCGCCAGGTCAGCATGCTGCTCCAGGGCCGCCTGCGCGAAGGGGATACGCTGGCGCGCATCGGCGGTGACGAGTTCGGCGTTGTGCTCGAGAACTGCTCACCGGAACACGCGGAGCGGATCGCCGATCAGCTCCGGCAGACGGTCACCGAGTTCCATTTCGTCTGGCACGACCGCTCGTTCTCGATCGGGGTCAGCATCGGGCTCGTGCTCATCGCCGATGTGCCGCTCACGCTCGCGGAGGTCCTGAGCGCCGGCGACGCGGCATGCTACATGGCCAAGGAGAAAGGCCGCAACCGGGTGCAGCTCTACCATCGCAAGGACAGCGAACTGGCGGTGCGCCACGGTGAGATGGAGTGGGTGGCGCGCATTCACGCCGCGCTCGACGCCGAACGGTTCTGTCTGTACGCGCAGCGGATCATCGCGGTGGGCGCGCGGCGCCGTCCCTCGACGATGTTCGAGCTGTTGATCCGGATGGTCGACGAGCAGGGGCAGCTCGTGCCGCCCATGGCGTTCATCCCGGCCGCGGAACGCTACAACCTGATGCCGGCCGTCGACCGCTGGGTCATTCGGACCGCGTTGCCGCTGATCGCGCAGGCGCGTGCGACCGACGGCGGCGACGCGGCGTACATGATCAACCTTTCGGGCGCGTCGATCGGCGACGAGCGCTTTCTCGATTTCATCCGCGAGCAGGTCGGCTTGTGCGGCGTCCCGAGCGACGCGGTCTGTTTCGAGATCACCGAGACGACCGCGATCGCGAATCTGGCGAAAGCGGCGCGCTTCATCGCCGAGCTGCGTGCGCTCGGCTGCCGGATTTCGCTCGACGACTTCGGTGCGGGGATGTCGTCGTTCGGCTATCTCAAGCAGCTGCCGGTCGACTTCCTCAAGATCGACGGCAGCTTCGTGACCGACATGCTCGTCGACCCGATCGACGGCGCGATGGTCGAAGCGATCAACCACATCGGGCACGTGATGGAGAAGAAGACGATCGCGGAATTCGTCGAAAGCGACGCAATCCTGAAGCGCCTGCGGGAGATCGGGATCGACTACGCGCAAGGCTACGGCATCGAGGAACCGAAGCCGTTCCATGTGGATGACGCCGCATAGCGTAGCCCGGGGCGAGCGCACTGAACCCCGTGGCCGCCGCGGCGGCCCGAGGCCCCCTGGGCGCCCTTGCGGCGGGTTCGGTTTCGGGTTCGTCCTGGATCCTGCACGACAAAACGCCGCGGTTGTCCGCGGCGTTTGCCGTTCACGGTGAGGCGTTGCTACCGTAGCGTTTGCTGTATCGCTGCCCGCCGCGAGCCTACGGGGCAACCGGCGGGAGCAGCGTCTGGTCGCCCGTGTTGATGCACGTCGGGTGTCCGAATCCGCCGGCGCTCACGCCGCCCGAGATGTCGTAGATGATGTTGTCGGGCCGCAGTGGATCTCCCGAAACGCCGCCAACGCCGGTCAAGTGATCGAGGCCGAGGTTGTTGCGCGTCCGCCAAGCGATCATGTGATCAGCGCACGACGTATCCCCGCTGACGCCCAGACCGCCGACCGCCGAATGCGTGGCGTCGTACAGTGCGAGCCCGCCGCCGAATACATTGACGCCGCCGATGCGGTTGCCGACCATGAAGTCGTTGGGCTGGCCGTTGTTCGTCGCGTTACCGCCATAAGCGGAGTCGGTGTCGACCGGATTGCTGTGCTGCAAGCCGTAGAGCGATCCCCCCGGTTGCACGGCAGAGTAGAGGTTGGCGGTCGACAGCGCGAGCCCGCTCGGAAACACGGCGCTGGTCAGCGGCGACGACAGGCTGAATGCGTTGGCGGTATTCGCTTTCTGGGCCGAGATCACGCGGCTCCCCGGCCATTGCGATTGCCGGTCGACGCCCGAAAAAGCGACCGCGCACACGGCTCCATCGCGATTTACGATTGTAGCCCACATCTCGAAGTCTAACCCACTTGTCTCCGTCGCTACTGCGGCGATCAATGCGCTCTTCAAGGCCGCCTGCGTGGGCAGGCCGGCGCAGGCACTGGCGCCGCCGCCAGCACCCGGGCCGCCGCGTCCGTACGCTACGGTGGAGACGAGAGCGAGGCCTGCGATTGCCACAACGAAACGCTTCTTGGTCATGGGGTTCTCCTAGTCACGGGACTAAACAGGGCACGACGCGCGACATCCTCTGTAGAAGACCCCCGAGCGCTGCATCGCTCGTTTAGTATGCCACAAAACGGCCGATGCGTCCGGGCTGAGTCCTCGCGAGAAAGGGCGCCCAAGGTGAACCGGAGCGAACGCCGGGCGAACCCGAAGCTGGTCAGGAATCCGGATGGATGAAGTCGGTCTTGCCGATGTCGATGCCGCTGGGGCGCTGGATCGCGTACGCGGTCGTCGTGTGGAAGAAAAAATTGGGCAACGCGAACTGCAGCAGGTAATTGATGCGGGTGAACTTCTTCGGCTCGCAGCGAATCGGCCGCACGATCTCGCGCGCCTCGGAGCCGTCGGTGTCGCGCGCCCGCGCCGCGGGCGAAGTCGCAGGCGATCTGGGACCTGGCGCGTGAACACGAACACGCCCGGGAACAGCCGTGCGTTCAGCAGCGCGGCCTCGTCGATCTTCTTGGTCTGCGCGTGCGCCGCGGCCTTGTTCAGGATGCCCTCGAGATTGGTCAGCATACGTGACGAGCACCGGCACCGAGACTTGATACATCGAAATGGTCATCGCGTGTCCTCCCTGGTTGAGGCGCGATCGTAGCAAGCGACGGCAGTCGATCAGGGCCGGCTCGCCCGCATCGCGCCCCGGTTCCGAGCACGAGGGGTTTGACATAAACTGTGGGGATCGCGCGAGGACGACGCCGGAGCGCGGAGCAGGGGCCCCGCGCAGCGATGCGGGGATGCGACCGCGGAGGCGGATGGACTGCGGCCAGCGCGACACCGATGTCCCGGGGCGCGTGATGGTCGCGGCAGTCGACGCGGTGGCCGACACGCGACGCGACTTTTCGAGACATGTGTCCAGGGAGGCCGCCACGCGAGAGCTCGCGTGCGTTTGGAGCAAGCCATGGAAAACGACGCCGTTCCGCAAGGGGCCGAGCCGACGATCGAACGTCGGCTCTCGACGATCCTGATGGCCGATGTCGCCGGCTACAGCCGCATGATGGGCGAGAACGAGGAGCGGACGGTCCAGGTCCTGCGCGGCCACCGCCAGATCTTCGAGGAGATGTTGCGGATGCACCGGGGCCGCATCTTCAACACCGCGGGCGACGCGGTGCTCGCGGAGTTTCCCAGCGCGGTCGAGGCGGTGCGCTGTGCGACCGAGACGCAGACGGCGCTCCGCACGCGCAACGAGCATCTGACGCCGGCCGAGCGGATGTGGTTTCGCATCGGCATCAACCTGGGCGACGTCATCGTGCAGGGCGGCGACCTGCTGGGCGACGGTGTGAACGTCGCGGCGCGAATCCAGTCGATCGCCGATCCGGGCGGCGTGTGCATCTCGGGCAGCGTCTACGACCAGATCCAGAACAAGCTGACGCTGCAGATCAGGCAACTCGGCGAAAAGAACTTCAAGAACATCGCCCAGCCGATCCGCACCTTCTCGATCAGCGACGACGGCGACGGATCACGGCGCGCCGGCATGGCGCGCTGGCGTCCCTCACGCAGCGGGCCGATCGTCGCGACGGCGATCGGCATGGTCGTGTTGATCGCGGTGGCCGGCGCGGGCTATTGGCTCTATCGCGACTACGAAGCGCGCATGGGCGAAGAGGCGCGGCGTGCGCAAGAAGCGCAGCGCGCGGCTGAAGCGCAACGCAAGGCCGAGCAGGACAAGGCCGCGGCGGCCGCGTCGCAACACGAGGCGAAGCTGCTCTCCGAGTTGCAGGGCGCCAGAGACGCGCTCAATCAGGCCGAAGCGAGCAAGCGCAAGGCCGAGCAGGAGCGCATGATCGCGGAGACGGCGCAACGCGAGGCGAAACTGCAGGGTGAGCTGAAAGCCGCGAAGGACGCGTTGCAAAGGGCCGAAGCGAGCGAAAGAAAGGCCGACGAGGAACGCAAGGCGGCAGCGGCCGCGATGCGCGTCGCGGAGACGGCGGTCCAAAAAGCTCCGGAGCCGCAACCGAAGGTCGAGACGAAAGCCGAACCGAAAGTCGTGGCGGCAGCAGCGTCACCGGCGCCGCCGGCGAGCCAGGGCATCGACCGCTTCGACGGCCGGTATCCCGGTCGCATGTGCACGCAGAAGGCACTCGACACGACGGACTTGCGTTGCTGGCCGGTCGAGCTGACGGTGAAGAGCGGTACGTTCTCGGGGAGTTGGTTCAGCCAGAACTCCGGCAAGCAGACCTACGCCAAGGGCACGATAGCCGCCGACGGCCGTGTCGAAACCTCGATCGACGCCTACAACGCCAAAGGCCGGCCGATGAACGCGACGCTCAAAGGCGCGTGGAACAACGAGACGATCACGGTCAGCGGAACATGGCTCAACGCGCTCCCGGCGCGCGGCGCATGGACGCGCGCGCAGTGAGGTAGCGATTACCCATCAGTCCTGCTGCATCCTGCGCCGGGCATCCTGACAACGCGCTGTCAGGAGCAACGCGAGCGAGCGACCGGCCACGACGGCCGGGCTTGCGTCCCGGCCGCGATCGGTGTGCAATCTCCCATACGCCCTTGCAAGATCCCACGGAACCGAGATGGCGCAGGTCGAGACATCCGAGACATCCAAATGGCGGCTGCACGGCGTGCGCGTCCTGCACGCCGGCGAACTCGACGTCAACACGCCGCAGACGTCGGGCATGAACCGCGCCGCCGCGATCACAGCGGCGCGCGCCGGTGCGGAAAAGCTCTGGGCCGGCACGGTGGTGATCCATCCGAAGGCGAAGACCGGTGCGCATCATCACGGCCCGGTGGAGAGCGTGATTTACGTCGTCAGCGGCAAGGCCCGGATGAAGTGGGGCGACCGGCTGGAATTCACCGCCGATGCGGGACCGGGCGATTTCATCTACGTGCCGCCGTTCGTGCCGCACCAGGAGATCAACGCCAGCGACGACGAGCCCCTGTCCTGCGTGCTCGTGCGCAGCGGCCAGGAGCCGGTCGTGGTCAACCTCGATCTGTCCAACGCCGAGCCGAATCCCGAGTCGGTGCATTGGGTGGACAATATCCATCCCGAGCCGAAAAGCTGATTGCAGTGTCGGGTCAATCGAAGCAGGAAAACCCGAGGAACTCCGTCGTATCGTCCTGGTAGGCGTGGCCAAAGCTCACCTGGCCACGGTTGCGCAGGACCACCTCCTCGCGCCGCAGGGCCATCTCCGCCTCGCCTTCCACGGTGACGTAGGTCCCGTTGGAACTATGGTCGATGAGCACGAATTTATCGCGGCGACGCTCGATGCGGGCGTGCATGCGCGAGGCCTTGCGGTCGGCGATCACGACGTCGTTCTGCAGGTCACGGCCGATCGACAGCGTCGGCGTCGCGTCCGACAACTCGATCTGGCGGTCGCCGTGCTTGAGCGTGAGATGCGCCGGCCGGACCTTGACGTGGGTCGACAGGGCGGTCAGCTCGTCCTCGGTCTCCTGCCATACCAGCTCGAACAGGTCGATGTCTTGCTGCTTGCCCTTGACGGTCTGCGCCTGCTGGCTGCGGGTACGGGCGCGCATCGCCGGCGCCAGCTCGGCGACGGTGGGCGCGGAGGTGAAGACCTGCCCGCCCCGGGCGAGGTTCGACAACCGGGCGGCGACGGTGACGGTGTCGCCGAAAACGTCGTTGCCTTCCTCGAGCACGGGCCCGAAGTTGAAGCCGACGTGGATCGCGAGCGGTGCGCCGCGCGAAGTCCGCTGCGCGGAGATGCGCGCCTGCATGTCGGTCGCGGCGCGGGCGGCCGCGTCGGCGGCGGAGAAAACCGCCATCACCTCGTCGCCGATCGTCTTGACGACCCGCCCACCGCTGTCGACGCACGCCTGCTGGATGATCGCGAAGCAGCGCTCGACCGTCGCCAGCGCTTCGGCGTCGCCCAGACTCTCATAAAGCTTCGCGCTGCCGCTGATGTCGGCGAACAGGACGGCGAGGTTGCGTGGCGCTTTTTCCATAGCTGGGCCCGACGGCGATCAAGTATAAGCTAAGGACCCTCTGCACAGGCCCCGCGTGGTCGCGACGGAGGCTTTCCGGGATGAGATGCGCGAAGCGACGCGAAGCCCATGGCAGGCCCCATGGGCGAGCGACGCGACAAAGCAGATCGCCCGGAAAGCTCCGTCCCTTCGGGTTTCGGCGCAATGGCCTCATCTGCGTTGTTGCACGGCTTGCGAATAGGATGAACTATTCGCTGCGCCCGCAGTTGGCAACTGAGGCCTAGCATCTGAAGCCATTGCGCCAGAAACGCGGCTCATGTGGGGCCCGTCCAGTGGTTCCTTAGCCGATGGGCAGGCCGGCCTTGGCCCAGGCGGCGATGCCGCCGTCGAGATGATACAGGCGCCGGAAGCCGCGCTGCGCGAGATAGGCGCAGGCTTGGGCCGACCGCGCGCCCGACAGGCAATACAAGACGCATGGCACGTCGGGGTCGAGCTCGGATGCGCGCGCGGGGAGCGCGGAGAGCTCGATGTGCAATGCGCTCGCGATAGCGCCGCGCGCGGTCTCGGCAGCGCTGCGTACGTCGATCAATTGCGGTGGCGCAGCGCCTTGCAGCAGCGCCTGTAGGCCTGCGGGGTCGAGGGGCTGATACACGGCGTCGAGAGCGGTCCGGAT
>JBGPYP010000311.1:0-3191 GCA_041493285.1 Casimicrobiaceae bacterium | reverse complement strand
GCTGTGCAGGCTTTGATGCCGCTACGCAATCTCAAGTCGAGTCCCAGGGCGGTTCGGCGCCCGTTTCGTCGGCTTGAGGGCGGCCGCGCGGCGACGCTGCCGGTGACCGTAGCCACGCCGGGCCCGGCATGAGCGCGCGCAAGAAGCCCGAAGACCTGCGCTCGCACCGCTGGTTCGGCGCGAGCGACATGCGAGCGTTCGGGCATCACTCGCGCGCCGCCCAGATGGGCTACTCGCGCCGCGATTACCTGGGCAAGCCGATCATCGCAATCGTCAACACCTGGAGCGACATCAATGCCTGCCACTCGCACTTCCGGACGCGCGCCGAGGAAGTGAAGCGCGGCGTGCTGCAAGCGGGCGGGTTTCCGCTGGAGATGCCGGCGATCGCGCTGGCCGAAGTGTTCCAGAAGCCCACCACGATGCTCTACCGGAACCTCCTCGCGCTCGAAACCGAGGAGCTGCTGCGCTCGTATCCCGTCGACGGCGCGGTGCTCATGGGCGGCTGCGACAAGACGACACCTGCGTTGCTCATGGGCGCGATCAGCATGAACCTGCCGGCGATCTTCATGCCCGCGGGGCCGATGCTGCGCGGCAACTGGCGCGATCAGGCGCTCGGCAGCGGCTCGGACGTGTGGAAATACTGGGCCGAGAAACGCGCCGGGAACGTCAGCGACGAACAATGGGCCGAGCTCGAGGACGGCATTGCGCGCTCGCCCGGGCATTGCATGACGATGGGCACCGCGTCGACGATGACCTCCGCGGCGGAGGCGCTCGGATTCACGCTGCCGGGCGCCGTATCGATTCCCGCCGCGGATTCGCGCCACGCGCGCATGGCGACGGACACCGGCCGGCGCATCGTCGACATGGTATGGGAGGATCTGAAGCCACGCGATATTCTGACCGCGTCGAGCATCGACAACGCGATCACCACCATCCTCGCGCTTGGCGGGTCGACCAACGCCGTGGTGCACATGGTGGCGGTGGCGCGCCGCGCCGGCATCGCGCTTTCGATCGATCGCTTCGACGAGCTGGCGCGGAAAACCCCGCTCGTCGCCAACATCCGCCCGGCCGGCAAGTTCCTGATGGAGGATTTCTACTACGCCGGCGGCCTGCGCGCCTTGCTCAAGGACATCGGCGACCTGCTGGTACTCGACGTGCGCACGGTGAACGGCAGGACGCTGGGCGAGAACATCGCCGCCGCCGAAGTGTTCAACCGCGACGTGATCCTCCCGCGCGACAAGGCGTTGGTCGCGAGCGGCAGCCTCGCGGTGTTGCGCGGCAACCTCGCACCGAACGGCGCGGTGATCAAGCCCGCTGCCGCCGAGGCGCGTCTGCTCACGCACGTCGGGCCGGCGGTCGTCTTCACCGATTACAACGACATGGCGGTGCGGATCGACGATCCCGCGCTGGACGTTACGGCCGACTCGGTGCTCGTGCTGCAGAACGCGGGCCCGTTGGGTGCTCCGGGAATGCCGGAGTGGGGTCAGCTGCCGATCCCGAAGAAATTGCTGGAGAATGGCGTGCGCGACATGGTGCGCATCTCGGATGCGCGGATGAGCGGGACCAGCTACGGCGCGTGCGTGCTGCACGTCGCGCCGGAATCGTTCGTCGGCGGGCCGGACGCGCTGGTGCGCGACGGCGATCTGATCGAGCTCGACGTCCCGAAGCGCCGCCTGGAGCTGAAAGTGAGCGCGGCGGAGCTCGCGCGGCGGCGCGCGGCGTGGAAGAAACCCGAGCCGCGCTACGAGCGCGGCTACGGCGCGCTCTATCAGCGCCACATTACGCAGGCCGATGAGGGCTGCGACTTCGATTTCCTCGAAGGCACCGCGCCGACCGCGGAGCCGGAGATCCACTGACGTGCGAACGATCGCGGCGCCCCGCCTGGTCGAGCTGGTCACCGCGATCATGCACGCCGCCGGGTGCAACCCGATGGAGGCGGCAACGATCGCGAGGCGGCTGGTCGACTCCAACCTGGTCGGCCACGACTCGCACGGCGTGCTGCGCGTGGGCAAATACCTGGAGTGGATGCGCGAAGGCTGGCTCAAGGCCAATCAGACGCCGACGATCGTCTTCGACAACGACGCGATCGCGATCGTCGACGGCAATCGCGGATTCGGTCAGGTCGTGGGCGAATTCGCCGGCAGGCTCGGGACGACGAAGGCGGCGAAGACCGGGATTGCGCTCGTCGGCTTGCGCAACTGCGGGCACCTCGGCCGCGTCGGCGACTGGGCCGAGCTCGCCGCCGACGCCGGTCAGGTGTCGCTGCATTTCCTGAATACTTCGGGTGCGCAGCGTGTCGCACCTTTCGGGGGCAGCGACCGGCGCTTGTCGACCAACCCGATTACCATCGGCGTTCCCATCGCGGGCGGCGAGCCGATCATCGTCGACATGACGACGTCGATGGCGGCGGAGGGCAAATTGATGGTTGCGCTGAATCGCGGCGAGCGCGTACCCGAGGGCTGGATCATCGACCAGCACGGGCGGCCGACCACCGACCCGAAGGATTTCTACGATGGCGGCGCGCTGTTGACGGTCGGCGGCCACAAAGGCTCCGGGTTGTCGATCGTGACCGATCTTCTCGCCGGCGCGATTTCCACCGGCAAGAGCGCGGATCCCGCCGACAAGGTGCTCCGCAACAACATGCTCTCGATCTACATCGCGCCCCAGGTTTACGACGCCCAAGAGGCGGTCGCGGCTGAAGTGGCGCGTTTCGTCGCCTGGGTCAAGGCTTCGCCGCCCGCACGAGCCGACGCACCGGTGCTGTTGCCAGGCGACGTCGAAAGGATGACGCGCGCGCAACGGACGGCACACGGCATTCCCGTCGACGACAAGACCTCCACCGATCTGATCGCCGCCGCGGCGTCGGTCGGTCTGACTCGCGAGCGCGCGCAGGCGATGCTCGGCTGACGCGTGCGCGGATTCGGTGCGATCGAGGGCGACCCTGCATGGCCACGTCGATGCTTTTTCCGGGTTTCGAACCGCGGCGCATCTCGACGACGGGCGCCGAGATCAACCTCGTCACCGGCGGTCACGGGCCCGCGTTGCTGCTCCTGCACGGTTACCCGCAGACGCACGCGATGTGGCACCGGATCGCGCCGCGGCTCGCGGAGCATTTCACCGTCGTCTGCACCGATCTGCGCGGCTACGGCGATTCGTCCAAGCCGCCGGGCGACACGGATCACCGCGCCTAT
>JBGPYP010000034.1:0-13669 GCA_041493285.1 Casimicrobiaceae bacterium | reverse complement strand
CGGGGCGCTGACGACGCTGGCAGCGTCGACGCTCTCTCCGCACGTCGACGCCGCGGCAATGCGCAGCCAGATAGCGGTGACCGCATTCGTCCCCGCCCAGACCGTGGCCCAGATCGTCCAGCAACCCTCCGAGATAACGATCACCGACGCGGACATCGCCCGCGGCTACGTGGAGGTGCTGGTCGGGTCGCAGCTTCGCGTCACCTCCAACAACCCGGCCGGTTATGTCGTGGACTTCTTCAGCCGGGTGCCGATCTTCACGTCCGTTCGTATCAGCTCCGCCGGCGGTAGCGCGGACCTCGGACCCGACGGTGGAGCGATCATCGAGCGCGGGCGCCAGGGCCGCGACCTACCGCTCAACCTGTCGTACCGCTTCAATCTGACCGCGCAGATCCATCCGGGAACATATGCCTGGCCGCTCGCGCTGAACGTCCGACCGCTCTGACTCGCCGCTTCAGTAGGTGACCGTGACGGTGACGTTGTCGCGGTAGTCGGCGGCGACGGCGGCGTCCTGCAGGGCCGGAACCCGGCCGTATACAGTGTGGTTGTTGCTCGCGGTCGGGTGACCGGGGTTCACCGACAGCGAGCCCGAGACGGTGCTCGTGCTGCCGGTGCCGTCGCCCCACACGACGGAGTAGCTGTTGCTCGTATAGAGGTTATAGCCCAGAGTGTTCGAGCCACTCGTCATCTGGCGCTGGACGAAGCTGTTGCTCGATCCTGCGGACAGGCTGATCTGGTACGGCACGGGTGTGTTCCCGGTGTCCCCGGCGCCGAAGGTGCACGTGACGGTCAGCGTGCCGTTCCCGTTCGTAGCGCCGGGGGCGAAAACATCGTAGCTGCCGAAGGCAAGTCCGGGTGTCGAAACGGTGCAGGTGGCCGCCTGCGCCTGTGCCGCGGCGACGGCGAAGCATAGCGCCAGGCCGAGCCGCAACCCGCATCGTGCAGACGTCCGAGCGCTCGTGTGGCGATCGCTTCGCGTGCGGGTCATCGCGATACCCCATGGCAGACGAACGTGCCGAGGCTAGGCAGCGGATCGGCCGTGCGCGGGAACTCGGCGTCGAACTCGCAGCTCTTCCCTTTCCAGCTCGCGTGCAGGCGGTTGTGTTCCTCGAGGCCGGTGAGATACGCCTCGCCCTCGAGCCCCACCGGGAACTCCTCGTCGCGGCCGGCGACCCGGATGATCGCGCCCGAGGGAATCGGCGCCCCGTCGTCGAGCCGGATGCGCAGCATCGCGCCGTGCGAGCGTCGCACCGGGAAGTCGAGCAGCAGCCCGCTGCGGTAATACGGCACGGCCTCCATTTTCAACTTGTCGACCTGGGCGTCGAGCGGCAGGTCGTGCTCCTCGATCGATACCCGGTTGATGTCGTACGCGCGAAGCTGCGGCAACACCGCATAGCCGGCTGCGTCGGTCCGGCCGACGGGCTGATTGTCCTGCAGGACTCCGACGCCCGGGTAGTCGGCGACGCGGACGACGCCGAAGCTGTCGCTGATCTGCCGGCTCGCGAACGCATGGCCGCCGACGTAGCCAATGCCGCCCGCAACGCTCAAGCGGCCGGCGTTGGAGCCCTGGAACCGCGACGCATCCAGCGTGTACGTCCCGACGTTGTTCTGCCAGGTGCCGCTCGCCTGGATGTCGCTATCGGCGCGCGCGACGATGCGATAGCCGTAGCCCTCGCCCGCGGGCACGCTGCGTTGCAGGGTGACGCTGGTGTCGCTGGTGTTGCCCTGGGTCGAGCTCCGCGTTCCGTTGTAGCTCACTCCGGCGAGCGAGCGCTCGCCTAACGGGATCGTGACGGTCGCGCCTAACGCGATATCGCCGCCGGCGCCGAAGGTCTTCGCGGCGGACAGGCTGAGAAAAGCCCACGGCCCGAGGCCGACCGAATAGCCCAGCGACAAAACGTGGATGTTGGGCTTGGTGCGGAAATCCTGCGCGACGTAGGTGATCCCGGCGCTGCCGAACCGGTCGAGCTGATAGCCGAACGACGCACTGAGCTGCCGCAGCGGCAGCGGGTTCTCGGGCGTGGACCCGATCTCGCGAAAGGCGACGCTGGTCCATTGTGCTTGCGCAGCGACGCTGAATTGGCCGGTCTGCCGCTGGAAGCCCACGCCGCCGAGCGCACCGGTTCCCGTGCCGCTGCCGCCGCTGGCGGCGGCGGTGGCGCTGGCGACACCGATATCGGTCAGCAGATAGTTCGCGGCGATGCCGGCGGCGGCCAGGTCACGCATGAACTCGCCGTGAACCTCCCCGGTCAGCTGATCGGTGATCCCGCGGCGGTACGTTGCGCTCGCGACCGCGCGCCCGTAGTCGAAGCTCGAGATGCCGAAGTTGTTGCGCTCGAAGCCCGCTTCGTAGGAATAGTCCTCGAGACCGGCCTTCAAAAGATTGACGCTGGCGTAGAACGGTTGCGAGATGATCTGCTCGCGGCCGAAGAGGTCGCGTACCACGAGCTGGACATTGCCGGTGCCGTTGACCGTAGGTATGTTGGTGATCGAGAACGGTCCGGGTGGCACCGGCCGCTGCGCGACCAGCGCGTTGTTGACGAACACGTCGACCGTCGAGGGCAGCGCGGCCTGGCCGTTGGCGGCGATCGCGGGGAAGGTGATGTAGCCGGGTTGTGTCGCGAAATTGGTCGAGTATTGCACGCCGCCGAAGCGGACCGCCCGGCCCCATGCGCCGGGAACGTTGACCGCATCGCCCATGCGCAGCGTCGTCAGCTGCTGCGGAAAATCGCTGGTCCAGGTCGTGTCGAGCCGCACGGCATTCTTCGCGCCGGCGTTGTCCTGCGCGAGCAACCCGGCGACGAGAACTCCATAGGGACTGAAAACGCCGGCTTCGAATTGACCGGCGTATTGCGACGCGCCCGAGGCTCGCGACGCAAACAGGTTGTAGTTGAGGAACCCGCCAACCTGCGAGGCGGTCGGGGCGGGATAGCGCGCTGCCGCGTTGGCGAACTGCGTGTCGGTAAACGCCCGCGGCGGGGCGGTGATCGTGAGCCGCTGCCTGGCGGCGTCGTACGCATAGGTCGCGCCCTGGATTGCATCGAGCGGATAGTACGGCGTTCCATTGCTGAAGCGCGGCGCAACGTCGGGTCGCCGTAGCCGCCAACGATCGAGGCTGTCTACCGGCACCGCGATTCTTCCGTCGGCGGCGCGCAGCACCAGCACCGTGTCGGCGAGACCCTGCGCGTTGACGTCGACAAGCAGCAGCAGCTCCTCCTCGCGCGCGGAGGGTGCGATAAGCGGCGGCGCGGCCGGCGGGACCCGCTCGGCCGCATCGGGCTGGGCGCTAACGGGGCCGGCGGCGGCAAGCATGAT
The DNA here is from genome assembly GCA_041493285.1 of Casimicrobiaceae bacterium. Taxonomy (GTDB): domain Bacteria; phylum Pseudomonadota; class Gammaproteobacteria; order Burkholderiales; family Casimicrobiaceae; genus PALSA-1003. Next base: position 10,354 of record JBGPYP010000034.1, on the reverse strand, counting down.
GAGGGCCCACGACGGGAGCTCGCTAAGGCTCAACTTTGACCGCGGTGTCGATCTCGCCGGCATCGGTGAACGCCTTGAGGCGCAGTTCGCGGGCCGATTTGACGCGATCCGCGGGGGCGGACAACGTCCATTGGCGACGCTGTCCGGCAAGGACATACGCGAGCGAGGATTCATGGGCGACCGGCTCGCTCGCATCGGGCACCCGAAGCTCAAAATCGGTGACCTGCACGTGGGCGTTCCCGGTGTTCTGCGCGGTCAGCACGATCGCGCCGTCGGGACGGACCTGCGCCGACCACTCGAGGCGGCGGATTCCCGATGCCGCCGGCGCAACGAACACGGGCAGACCGACGCGCAGCGCGACCTGCAGCCCCGTGAAACCCGGCTTGGGTGGCGGGGGAACCTCCTGCAAATACAAGCGATAGGCCAGCTCGCGCTGCGGGTCGGCCCCGCGCCGCAAGCCGACGCGCACGATCTGCTCGCCGCCCGGCGCCACGGTCATGATTGGCGGAGTGACCAGTGCATCGCTCGTCGGCGAATAGATCTCCTGGCCATTCTCCTGCGTCCAAGCGACGACGCTCGACTGGACCACGATGGCGTCATCCCCGTCGTTGCGAACGGTGATGGCCGCGGTTGTGGCGCCCTTGGTCATGTCGACGCGAATGGGATTGACCTGGAACGATCCGGCGGGAGCCTCGGCGGCGACAAGCGACAGCGCGAGGACGATCCAGGGGGTGCTGCGGCGGGGGGTGACGGTCGTTTGCATGAGGGATCGGCAGCCATCGTGCGCCGCGTAGTCGGGGATGTCAGAAGTTTACCGTCGCTACGACCGTGTCGGCGTAGGTCCCCATGGTCACGCCCTGGCCGGCAGGTATCGTCCCGCAGACGCTGTACGTGCGAGAGGCGCGGTTGGTCGGAGGGCTCGGGGCGAATGCTTGCGCCGCCGACGAGCCCCAGGCCGTCGTCCCTGGAAAGCTGCAGGCGGCTCCGGGCGTGGCATTAGGCGGTTGATAGAGCTCGTAGTACAGCGTATCGGCCGTGCCGCCGCCTCCGCCCGCCGCGAGCGCCATATACCGTCTCCCGCCATTGGGGTTGCGGCCCAAGTCCATGGTGATCTTCGGCGCCGAACCCCTGGTGCAAGCGATGCCGACCGTGCCGGCCGCGTTGAGGGCCGTCCTCGCGTTGGCGAGCAGCGATTCGTACCGGCCGAAGCTGACGGCGCTGGTGCTGATTGTACAGTTGGGACTGACCGTTGAGGTGATGGCGAGCACGGCCGTCGTGCCGCCTGCGCGCGGGGGGACGGCTACCGCCAGTGCCAGCGCGGCCACCGCCAGGCCGGCACAGGCGCCCCGGGATCGTTGCTTGCGTCGGTCGAAAGGCATGACAACCCTAGTCCCGAGAACCGAAGGCGCAGCGTGCCGCCGCGCCTTCGCGTCGCTCGCGAACCGAGGACAGGCAGCCGCTCATTGCACTGCCTGCCGCGGGGCCGGGGCGCGTTCAGCGCGCCCGCGGGCTCTAGAAGTTGACCGTGGCGACGACGGTGTCCTGATACGAACCGACGCTGACGTCCTGAGCCGCGGCGACCGTGCCGCAGACGTTGTACGCGCGCCCCGACTTGTTGGCCGGCGCGGTCGGCGTGAATGTCTGCGCAACCGACGTACCCCACACCGTGCTGCCCGGGAACGTACACGCGGTGCCCGGGGTGGTGTTTGGCGGTTGGTAGAGCTGATACGCCAGGACGTCGCTGCCGCCGCCGGTGATCAGCATGTTCCGCTGCGCGCCGCTGGCGTTGGCGCCCAGATCCAGAGTGATGGCCGGCGCCGAGCCCTTGGTGCAGGCGATGGTGACCGAGCCGTTGCCGTTGAGCGCAGTCGACGCGTTGGTCACAACCGGGTCGTAGGCGCCGAACGCGACGGCGGTGGTGCTGATCGTGCAGTTCGCGGTTACGGACGCGGTGACCGAAAGGTTCGACGTTGCGCTGGCTGCGTGCACGGGGTCGGACGAAAGCACTGCCGCACCGACGCCGAACAGCGAGGCGATCGCGAGTGTGCTCGCGCGTTTGCTGAGCCGAATCGAGTTCATTTCCAATCCTTTCATATAGTTATGCCTGGAGATACCCAACCACTACTGCTTTCTTGGTCGTTTGGCCTGGACCTCGGCCCGCCCGGCGCACCTTGCAGGTAACCGCTTGATTTGCCGGATGTAGCGTCGTCCAAATGCCTCACTGCACGTCTAGATAAGCAACCGCCGTGCCAACGGTCCGCCCACACGGTCGATCAGAGGTACATTCGGGCCGCCCCCCTCTGGATCGGCGCGCGAAAAGAGCCGACCCGCGGTCAGCACCGGGTCAGGGAGAGCCTTGGGTGGGGTCCGTGCTTCGACGCGGAACGGCAGAAACTTGCCTGATTCCCTTCGGCCCCCGGGGTCTTCGCGCCGCGGGCGCGGCGGCCGGCCCGGGAAGGGCGTGAGCTACGCGACGACGCGAATCGTTCCGTCCATGTCCTCGTGGCCGTCGCCGCAGAAGATGTCGCAGTGAAATACGAAGCTGCCGACCTTGTCCGGTACAAGCCGGACGCGCGTCGTCCGTCCCGGGAAGATATCGGTGCGCACGCCGAAGTCGGGCGCGCGAAAGCCCATAACCACGTCCGCGCTCGTGAACTCGAGCACGACCGGCTCGTTCAGCTTGAGCGTGATCTCGTCGGGCTCGTACGTGAACCTACGCGCCCGAATCGAGATGACCTTCTCCGCCGGTTGTGCGCGGACAGCGATTGCGCCGGCGAGACCTGCCAGCGCGGTCGCCGCCGCCGCGCCGGTGAGCAGAATCCTTCTGCGTTGCGATGTCATGACCGCACCTCAGACCACCGGCAGCTCGGTCAGGGCGTAGCGCGGCGGCTGCGCCTCGGCCCCGATCTCGCGGAAGCCCAGGCCCTTGTACGGCGCCTGCGGATCCCAGGCGACTGGCGTGCGCTTGGGCTGCGATCCGGGCGCGTGCAGCGCGAACATCAGCCCCTTGGCCGCGTGGTGCGCGGTCTTGCCGGTCGTGAAGTGATGCTCCTGATGGATGTGGCCGTAGAAGACCGTCACGTTGTCGTGCGTCTGCAGCAGTTCGATCGCCTTCGCGCCGTCGGTCGTCGTCCAATCCCATTGCGGATAGAGGTCGAACAGCGGCCGATGCGTCAGCACGACGATGCGCGCATCCTTGGGCTGGCGCTCCAGGTCCGCCGCGAGCCACGCCAGCTGCTCCGCGCCGATCGATGCGCCGGGATCGGACACGTTGTCGAGCGCGATGAAATGCACGCCCTTGTGATCGAACGTGTAATGCGTTTCGCCGAAAAGTTCGGGAAAAGCCTTGCCGCGATCAAGCGAAGCGTCATGCTCGCCGGGTATGAAGCGCACAGGCTTGACCTTGAGCTCGGCCACGATGTCGCGGAACTGGCCATGCGCTTGCGGCGGACCTTGCCGTCCTCGGTGGTGTGCGTCAGGTCGCCGCTGAAGACGAAGAAGTCCGGCGACCGCTCTCTCCCTATGGCTCGCGGCTGATGGTGCGCCGCACCAAGAGGGCCTCGCTCGCGACGAGCCGTCGGATAGGTCTTAAGCCTGGCCGGCTGTTGGCCGGCAAGGCTTATCCGCGTCATACTTGCACTGTAGCGTTCTTCCGCTTTGCCGCCCGCCGATGCCGTCCTACCTGTCGATCGAAGCGCTGACCGTTTCCTACGGCGGTCCGCCGGTGCTCGATCGGGTCAGCCTCGACGTCGAACGCGGCGAGATGATCGCCCTGCTCGGCAGCAGTGGCTGCGGCAAGACGACGCTGTTGCGGTCGATCGCGGGTTTCGTCATCCCCGACTCCGGCACGATCAGTATCGAGGGCCGCGACATCGCGCACCTGCCGCCCGAGGCGCGCGGCACGGCGATGATGTTCCAGTCCTACGCGCTCTGGCCGCATATGAGCGTCGCCGACAACATCGGCTACGGCCTCCGGATGCGCAGCTGGAAGAAGGACGCGATCGCCTCGCGCGTTGCCGAGATGCTGAAGCTTCTCCAGCTCGAGGGCTTCGGCCCGCGGCCGGTGACGCAGCTCTCCGGCGGCCAGCGCCAGCGCGTCGCGCTCGGCCGCGCGCTGGCGGTGAGCCCGCACGTGCTGCTGCTCGACGAGCCGATGTCGAATCTCGACTACAAGGTGCGGCTCGAGCTGCGGCACGAGCTGCGCGCACTGCAGCAGCGCATCGGCATCACCGCGGTGTACGTCACGCACGACCGCGAAGAGGCACTGACGCTCTCCGACCGCATCGCGGTGATCGACGCCGGGCGCATCGTGCAGACCGGCGCGCCGGAGGAAATCTTCCATCACCCGTCGTCGGCGTTCGTCGCGGGCTTCATGGGCGCGGACAACGCCCTCGATCTGGTCGCAACGGACGACGGCGCGTTGGCCGCCGCGAGCGCCGCAGGCGGTCGCGGGCGGCGCTTTCGCGCACACTTCCGCAGCGACGCGGCGCGGCTCGCCGCGCCCGGCGCGGCAGCGACCAACGGCGCCGACCTCGTCCTCGACGGTATCGTCGCGCAATCGGTCTACGTCGGGCAGGGCTATCGGTACCGCGTCCGCACCGACGGTGCCGAAATCTGGGTACACGCACCCGAGCGCGTCGCTGAAGGCACGACCGCTCGCATTGTCGTACCGCGCGCAGCTTTGCTATTGTTCCCGCAGGATTCGAAGCCTGCTTGACCCATTCCTAGGAGGAGCCCATGAAGACAAGGATGTTCTTACTCGCCGTCGCACTCGCGTTCGCCGGCACAACGGCGGCGCAGACGACGCTCAACGTCATCACCGCGGGCGACCAGAACATGGTCGATTACGTGAACAACTACCTCGCGCCGAAGTTCGAAGCCATGAACCCGGGGGTGAAGGTGCGCGCGGTCGGCACCGGCCCGGGCGACGGGGGCTCGCAGAAGATCTACGAAAAGCTCTCGGCGCAGCAGAAGGCGGGCAGCAACGAATGGGACGTCGACGTCGCGGTCATCCATCAGCTCGCCTCGGCGACGATGGTCAAGGAAAAATTGCTGATGGCGTATCGCAACGACGTCTCCGTCGGCAAGCTCGTCAGCCGCGATACGGCGAAGAACGCTCTCGGCGCCGACGTCGACGGTTACGTGCTGCCGATGTTCCACAGCCAGATCGTGTTCGCGTACAACCCCGACCTGGTCAAGGCGCCGCCGAAGTCGTATACAGAGCTGAACGACTGGGTGAAGAAGAATCCGAAGCAGTTTGGCTATAACGGCGTGAAGGGCGGGATGTCCGGTGTGGGCTTCGTGACCGGCTGGGTCTCGGCCTACAGTGGCATCGCCGACAAGCTGGAGAAGGGGCCATACGATGCCTCGTCGAGCGCGGCGATCGACAAAGCGCTCTCGGGCCTCAAGGAGTTCAACCAGTATGTCGTGATGACGCCGGGTAACGCGGGGACGCTGGACATGCTCAATCGCGGCGAGATCTCGATGGGTCCGGTGTGGGTCGACATGTTCTATACGTGGCAGGCCGACGGCCGCATGAGCCCGAAGATCAAGCTGACGTTGCCATCGCCGGGCCTGCCCGGGCAGCCGATGTATTACGTGATCCCGGCCAAGGCCGCGCACGCGGCGCTGGCGAAGAAATTCGTCGAATTGGCGGAGAGTCCGGAGATCCAGGCCGACGGCATCGTCAAGCAGTTCAACTGGTACCCGGGCATCGACCCGCAGTACGTCCAGCCCAAGCTCGATCAGGCGGCGTGGAACAAGCTGTTCACCGACATCACGCCGGCCGATCTCTCCAAGTACGGCCGGCCGTTCCCGCTGGCGCCGTATTTCAAGGAGATTACGGAAGGCTACGAGCGGATCGTGATCAAGTAGAGGCGTGAGCGGCGACGAGGCGCCCCGAGCGCGGAGCGCGCACGGGATCGGAGCAATCGCTAATCGCCGCTTGCGGCCGACACGCATGCGTTCGCATGACGCGACGAGACAAGGAGGCCGCGCGTGAGGCCGTTGGTCATCCTGCGGCCGCCAGTGTGACGTCGGCATCAACCGAACCGGTCGTGCGCCCCGCCGCGCGCGCGGCCGGGTTGCTGCTCGCGGGTCCGGCGCTCGCGATCGTCGGTCTTTTCTTCGTGCTGCCGCTCGGGATGTCGTTCGTGCTCGCGTTCCGGGGAAAGAACGGCGGGTTCACCCTCGAGCACTTTGCGAAGTCATTCGATCTCTACACAACCGACCTCCTGTACACGCTCGGTATCACGCTGGGCTCGACGGTGCTGATCGGCTTCGTGGCCACTGCGATCGCAGGCTATCTCACGCTAGGCGAGAATCCTCGCGCGGTCGCAGTCCTGCGCTGGCTCTATCGCTGGCCGCTATTCATCCCGTTCATCGTCACCGGTCAGGTGATGCGCACGTTCCTCGCGAAGAACGGGACGCTGAACCACGTGCTGATCGGATCGGGGCTGATCGAACCACTGGCCGCGCAGGGCTTGAACGATTGGCGCGGCATCGTCATTGCCTTCGTCTGGAAGCAGGTCCCGTTCGTGACGCTGCTCGTTGCCGGCGCGATGGCCTCCCTCGAGCCGCAGCACATCGAGGCGGCGCGGAACCTCGGCGCGCGGCGACTGCGGGTGCTCGTCGACATCGTGCTGCCGCAGGTGCGCGGCACGCTGCTGGTCGGGCTGGTGTTGTCGTTCGTGACCATGCTCTCGGTGCTGTCGGTGCCGATGATGATCAATCCGAACTCGCCGACGATGGTGACCGTTGACGTCGCCTACCGGATCAACACGCATGGCGACTATGCGGTGGCCAACGCCTTATGCCTGATGTCGCTGCTGGTGGCGGCGGTCGGCGCGGCGTTTTACCTCCGGCACGCGACGACAAAGGCCACGGCCCAATGAATGCGAGCATTCTTTCCCGCTGGCCGCAGGCGCTTGTGCGCGCTGCGTTGCTCGCGTTGTTCGCGTTCATTATCTTTGGGCCTTTGCTCAACCTGCTCTTGTGGGCGTTCGCCGAGAAGTGGTACTTCCCGTACAAGGTACCGCAGGAATTCGGGCTCACGTTCTGGTACCGCGTGTTCCAGCCGCGCGGGAACGCGCTTGCCTCGCTCGGGACAAGCATCTGGATCGCAGTGCTCACCGTCGTCGTCGCGTTGACGGTCGCGATTCCCGCGGGGTACGCGCTGGCGCGGCTGAAGCTGCCCTGGCGCGGCGCGATCCTGCTCGTGTTCCTGCTGCCGCAGGCGGTGCCGAACCTGCCCGTGTACGTGAACATCGCGCAGGTCTTCTACCAGATCGGGCTCAACGGCACGATCCTCGGCGTAGTGCTGGTCCACGCCTCGCACGGCCTGGTGCTGGCGGTGTGGATCGCCTCCGCCGCATTCGCCTCGGTCGATGCCTCGCTCGAGGAAGCCTCGCGCAATCTCGGCGCATCGCCCTGGACCTGCTTCCGCACGGTGACGCTGCCGCTCGCGCTGCCCGGCCTCATCGCCAGCGCGATCTTCGTGTTTCTCGAGTCGCTCGACGAATTCACCGGCACCTTTTTCGTCGGCGTTCCCGACGTGACGACGCTGCCGCTGCTGATGTTCAACGCCAGCATGGGCGGCAACTACCAGATTGCGTCGATCACGGCCTTGCTGCTGCTCATCCCGTCGATCGGCTTCATGCTCGTCGTCGAGCGGTTCCTCAAGTCCGACGTGCTGGCGATGGTCGGACGCTAACCGGCATGGCGGCGAGGAAGCGGGTGCAGGATGGACCGCCGAGCCTGACGGTCGCCGGCGGCGTCGCGACGGTACGCTTCGAGCGCCCGCGCGAGCACAACCGCATCGATCCCGACGACATTCCCGTGCTGCGCGCGTACGTCGAGCGCGCAGCTCTGGACGCGTCGGTTCGCGTCGTCGTCTTCACCGGCGCCGGCGGCAGGACCTTCAGCTCCGGCTTCACGATCGAGGCGATTCTCGACCGGCTCGATCGCAGCTTCGAGGACCTGCTCGACGCGATCGAGCGCCTGCCGATGCCTACGATCGCCGTCTTGAACGGTGGCGCGTACGGCGGCGCGACCGACCTGGCACTGTGCTGCGACTTCCGCATCGGCGTCTCCGGCACGCGCATGTTCATGCCGGCGGCGCGCTTCGGGCTCCACTACTACCCGGGCGGCCTGTGCCGCTATGTTGCCGCGGTCGGGCCGACGCAGGCGAAACGCGTCTTCCTCACCGGCCAGACGCTGCGCGGCCACGAAATGCTGCGAATCGGATTCCTCACTGAGCTGGTTCCGCGCCGACGGCTCGAGCGCACCGTCGCCGAGTACATCGCCGCCATCGAGGCCTGCGATCCCGCGGTCGTGGCCTCGATGAAACGGCAACTCAACGCGATCGCCACCGGCGACGCGGAGAAGGCGGCTTCGCGCGCCGCGTACGAGGCGTCGCTCGCCTCCCCGGAACTGAGGAGGCGGCTCGCGGCACTAACACGGAAGCGCCGCCGGTAACGGACGCGAGCACTCGCCGGCGGCGTTCTGTGCGATGATAATCAGTCGCCGTCGCGCCGGCGTGACATTCCAGCGCGGCGGCCGCAACGGCCTTCACGATGAACGTTCTTGACGCGGCGCTGGATCGCGTGCAGTCGATGCCGTGGCCTGCGGCGGGGGGCTTCGTCTGCCACACGCCGCAACCGATACCGCCCGTCGATGATGACGACGATGAAGAAGAGGACGACGATCGTGGCTCGGGCGGCGGCAACATCGATCCCGACGATGACGAGGGCGAATTCGACGACGACGAGGATGACGATGACGACACGCTCTGGACTGCTGTCGTGGAGGCGTAGGGTCGCGGCGCGCCTGGCCGCCCGGCGCGGGAGTAAATGATGGATACGGTGGAACGCCGCGCTGCGGCCGACCGCGACAGCGCGCGCACGCGTGCGGCCGCGGATTTTCCGGGTTTGAGTTACCAATCCGGTTTCGGCAACGAATTCGCGACCGAGGCGCTGCCCGGCACGCTGCCGCAGGGTCAGAATTCACCGCAGAAAGCGCCGTACGGGCTCTACGCCGAGCAGCTCTCGGGGACAGCGTTCACCGCGCCGAGGCACGCCAATCGCCGCTCGTGGCTGTATCGGCTGCGGCCGGCGGTGACGCACGGCGCGTTCCGGTCGCTCGACGCGCGCCTGCTCAAGAGCGCGCCGTTCGACGAAGCGGCTGCGCCGCCGACGCAACTGCGCTGGGATCCGCTGCCGCTGCCCGCCGCGCCGACCGATTTCGTCGACGGCCTCGTCACCATGGGGGGCAACGGCGATGCGGCGATGCAAGCGGGCATCGGCGTTCACGTCTACGCGTGCAACCGCTCGATGCAGGAGCGCTTCTTTTACGACGCGGACGGCGAGCTGCTGCTGGTGCCGCAGGATGGGGCGCTGGAGTTAGCGACGGAGTTTGGCGTCGTCGACGTGAAACCCGGCGAAATTGCGCTCTTGCCGCGCGGGGTGCGCTTCCAGGTCCGGCTCAAGGATGCGGCCGCGCGCGGCTATGTGTGCGAGAACTACGGCGCGCACTTTCGCCTGCCCGAGCTCGGCCCCATCGGCGCCAACGGGCTCGCCAACGCGCGCGATTTCCTGGCGCCCGTCGCCGCATTCGAGGATCGCGAAGGGAGCTTCGAGCTGGTGGCGAAGTTCGCCGGCGGCCTGTGGAGCGCGCCGATCGATCATTCGCCGCTGGACGTCGTCGCCTGGCACGGCAACCTCGCGCCGTACAAGTACGACCTGGCGCGCTTCAACGCCATGAACACGGTGAGCTTCGATCACGCCGACCCGTCGATCTCCACCGTGCTGACCTCCCCCTCCGATACCGCCGGCACCGCCAACGTCGACTTCGTGATCTTCCCGCCGCGGTGGATGGTCGCCGAGCACACCTTCCGGCCGCCGTGGTTCCATCGCAACCTGATGAGTGAGTTCATGGGTCTCGTGCACGGTGTCTACGATGCCAAGGCCGAGGGTTTCGCGCCGGGAGGCGCCAGCCTGCACAACTGCATGTCGGGGCACGGGCCCGACGCGGCGACGTTCGAGAAGGCGAGCAGCGCCGCGCTCAAGCCGCAGAAGATCGAGGACACGCTCGCGTTCATGTTCGAAAGCCGCTATGTCCTGCGGCCTACACGCTTCGCGTTGGAGACGCCGCAACGGCAGAAGGATTACCTCGACTGCTGGCAGGGACTGACGAAGCACTTCACCGGAAAGCCCTAAGGTCGCCGCGATCATGAGCGCCACAGGGTCGCCCCAAGGCGCGAATCGGCCTTGCAGGCGGCGGCGTTGCGAGACGCAACGCCTCCTCGTGCCGTCCATGCCGGCGCAGGCCGGCATGGAGCCGCGGCACTCGGCCCCCT
>JBGPYP010000161.1:0-5938 GCA_041493285.1 Casimicrobiaceae bacterium | reverse complement strand
CATCCGAAAGAAACGCCGCGCGCATATTCGGCGCCGATCATTGTTTCTTCGTTACCAACGGCACTTCGACCTCGAACAAAATGGTCTGGCACGCCAACGTCGCGCCCGACGACATCGTGGTGGTGGACCGCAACTGCCATGTTTCCATCCTGCATGCGATCACCATGACCGGCGCGATTCCCGTGTTCCTTACGCCGACGCGCAACCACCTCGGCATCATCGGCCCGATCCCGCTCGATGAGTTCAAGCCCGAGAGCATCCGGCGGCGGATCGAGGCCAACCCGTTCGCGCGCGCCGCCAAGAACAAGAAGCCGCGCATTCTCACGATCACGCAGAGCACCTACGACGGCGTGGTCTACAACGTGGAGATGCTCAAGCAGACGTTGAACGGGACCATCGAGACGCTCCACTTCGACGAGGCCTGGCTGCCGCACGCGGCGTTCCACGAGTTCTACAAGGACATGCACGCGATCGGCAAGGACCGGCCGCGGAGCAAGGACGCGATGATCTTCGCCACGCACTCGACGCACAAGCTGTTGGCGGGCATTTCGCAGGCCTCGCAGATCCTCGTGCAGGAATCCGAGACGCGCAAGCTCGACCGGCACATCTTCAACGAGGCGTACCTGATGCACACATCGACCTCGCCGCAATACGCGATCATCGCGTCGTGCGACGTCGCCGCCGCCATGATGGAGCCGCCGGGCGGCACGGCGCTGGTCGAGGAGTCGATCAACGAGGCGCTGGATTTCCGCCGCGCCATGCGCAAGGTCGACGACGAGTGGGGCAAGGACTGGTGGTTCAAGGTCTGGGGCCCGGAGAAGCTCGAGGCCGAGGGCATGGGCCAGCGCGAGGACTGGATGCTGCGTGCCAACGAAAAGTGGCACGGCTTCGGCAACCTCGCGCCCGGTTTCAACATGCTCGACCCGATCAAGGCGACCGTGATCACTCCGGGGCTCGACGTGTCCGGCAAGTTCGCCAAGACCGGCATCCCGGCATCGATCGTCACCAAGTACCTCGCCGAGCACGGCGTCATCGTCGAGAAGACCGGGCTGTACTCGTTTTTCATCATGTTCACCATCGGCATCACCAAGGGCCGCTGGAACACGCTGGTCACGGCGCTGCAGCAGTTCAAGGACGACTACGACAAGAACCAGCCGCTGTGGAAGATCCTCCCCGAGTTCTGCGTCCAGCAGCCCTCCTACGAGCGCGTGGGGCTGCGCGACCTGTGCCGGCAGATCCACGACATGTACAAGGCCAACGACGTTGCGCGGGTGACGACCGAGATGTATCTGTCCGACATGGAGCCGGCGATGAAGCCTTCGGACGCGTTCGCGTGCATGGCGCACCGCGAGATCGATCGCGTCGAGATCGATCGGCTCGAGGGTCGCGTGACCAGCGTGCTGCTCACGCCGTACCCACCGGGCATTCCGCTGCTTATCCCGGGCGAGCGATTCAACCGGACGATCGTGCAGTTCCTGCAGTTCGCGCGCACGTTCAATCAGCAGTTCCCCGGGTTCGACACGGACATCCACGGGCTGGTCGAGGAGAACGACGGCGGCAAGCTGCGCTACTTCATCGACTGCGTCCGGGCGCGGTAGCGACAAAGGATGTGCTCGGCGATCGTGACTGAATCGAGATACGCGCGCTTCGGCAGCGGACAGTCGGTCCTGCGGGTCGAAGACGACAAGCTGCTCACCGGGCAGGGCAGCTTCGCCGACGACGTATCGTCGCCGGGGCAGGCGCACGTTTGCTTCCTGCGCTCGCCGCATCCCCATGCGCGCATCCTCGCCGTCGACGCGGCGACAGCCGCCGCGGCGACCGGTGTTCTCGCCGTCGTCACGGGAGACGATCTGGTCCGAGCGGGCGTCAAGCCGGTGCCGAGCTCGGCCGACTTCAAGCGTGCGGACGGCTCGCCGAGCGCGTCGCCGCCGCGCCACGCGCTTGCCTTCGAGACGGTGCGCTTCGTCGGCGAGGCGGTCGCAGCCGTTGTTGCGCGAACCCGGGAGCAGGCACGCGATGCGGCGGACGCGATCGACGTCCGCTACGAGCCGCTACCGGTGGTTGTCGACACGGTCGCCGCGGTCGCGCCGGGCGCGCCGCCGGTCTGGCCCGCCGCGAGCGGCAACATCGCCAGCGAAATCCGCCATGGCGATGCGGCAGCGACGACCGCTGCGTTCGGCAGGGCGGCACACGTTGTGGCGCTGGACCTCATCAACCAACGTGTCGCGCCGTGCCCGATCGAGCCCCGGGCGATCCTCGCCGGCTACGACCAGGCGACCGATCGCATCACCATGCGCGTGTCCTGCCAGACGCCGACGGGACTGCGCGACGCGTTGTGCGCGGAGGTCCTCGGGATCGCGACCGACAAGGTGCGCGTGCTGGTCGGCGATGTCGGCGGGGGCTTCGGCATGAAGACCGGCCTCTACCCGGAAGACGTGGTGCTTGCGTACTGCGCGCGCAAGCTCGGGCGTCCGGTCAAATGGTGCGCCGACCGGATCGAGGAATTCCTGGCGGCGACGCACGGGCGCGACGTGACCAGCAAAGCCGAGCTCGCGCTCGACGCAACCGGGCGGATCCTCGCGCTGCGCATATCTTCGCTCGCCAACCTGGGGGCGTACGCGACGCCCGCCGGAGCGGTAATCCAGTTGATGATCGGCCCGTGGGTGTCGACCAGCATCTATGACATCGATACGATCGATATCCGCATCCGCGGCGTGCTGACCCATACCGCGCCCACCGCGGCGTACCGCGGCGCCGGCCGGCCCGAGGCGATCTACATCATCGAGCGCCTCCTCGACGCCGCGGCGCGCCAGATGGGCCTCGATCCCGCCGAGTTGCGGCGGCGGAACATGATCCGGCCCGAGCAGATGCCGTATCGGAACGCGATGCACAAGACCTACGACAGCGGCCGGTTCGAGTCGATCATGGACCAGGCGCTCGTCCTTGCCGACTGGTCCGGCTTCGGCGTGCGCGTCGCGGAGGCGAGGCGGCGCGGCCGCCTCCGCGGGCGCGGCATTGCGACGTTCCTCGAATGGACCGGCGCCGACGTGTTCGAGGAGCGCGTCACGGTCGATGTGTCGGGCGACGGCACCATCGAGATCTTCTCGGCGACGCAGGAGATGGGACAGGGGATCGCTACCAGCTACGCGCAACTGGCGGTCGATGTCTTCGGCGTCCCGATCGAGCGCATCCGGATCCTGCAGGGTGACACCGACCGCGGCACGGGCTTCGGCAGCGCCGGTTCGCGCTCGCTGTTCGTCGGCGGCTCCGCGGTGCGCGTCGCGGCCGAGCGCACGGTGGCGAAGGCGCGCGAGCTCGCGGCCGGGCAGCTCGAAGTCGCGGCCGGCGACATCGAGTACGCCGACGGCGTGTTCGAGGTCGTCGGCACCGACCGCAGGATCGGTCTGTTCGAGCTGGCGAAGGCACAGCCCGAGGCGCGGTTCAGCGTCGATTCGACGAGCTCCGTCGCGGACGCGACGTGGCCCAACGGCTGTCACATCTGCGAGGTCGAGATCGATCCCGACACGGGCGCGGTCGAGCCTGTCGCGTACTGGTCGGTGAACGACGTCGGCACGGTCGTGAATCCGCGGATCGTGGAAGGGCAACTCGAAGGTGGCGCGGTGCAGGGCATCGGCCAGGCGCTTTGCGAGCAGTTCGTGTACGACCGCGAGTCCGGGCAGGCGTTGACGGCGAGCTTTCTTGACTACGCGCTGCCTCGCGCGGCCTCGACACCGCGGTTCCAGACGGCGACCGACGAATCGGTTCCGTGCCTCAACAACGCCCTCGGGATCAAGGGCGTGGGCGAGCTGGGAACGATCGGCGCGACACCGGCGGTCGTCAATGCGGTGGTCGACGCACTCGCGCGCGCAGGGTTGGGCGAGCGCGCGCAGGCGTTGCAGATGCCGTTGACGGCAGAGCGCGTCTGGCGCGCGCTGCAGGGCGCAATCTAGGAAGTCTCGTCGCGAACGCTGCCGTCGGGCAGGATCCGCTGGCATTCGGTGAAGATGCGCGCCTGACAGGTGCGGCAGATGTCCGCGTCGAGGCGGCGGTAGATCGCGGGAATCGCGTCGGCTTTAGTCGCGAACACGTTTTCGCGGCCGACGCGCTCGAGGAAGCCACCCCGCTCGAGGACCTCGACCACCCCCGGCTTGAGGTTGCACAGATACAGCCTGCCGCCGCGCTCGCGTTGCCGCTGCGCCTGCCGCACGAGGAGATCCCCGCCCGCGGCGTCGATGAAATTCACGCCGCTGCCGATCAGTAACATGCGCGTTTGCACGGGTTGTTGCGCGCGCGCGGCATCGAGCTCTTCGTGCACGTGCTCGACGGCGCCGAAGAAAAGCGAGCCATCGACGCGAAGCAGTGCAACCTGCGGGCACTCGGGACGTCCCGTATTGGCGACGGGATCGAAGCGCCGTAGCGGCGCATCCGGGTTCGGGGCGACCGCATGGATCGCCGGATGCGTCGTCCGGTTGAGGTACATGAGCAGCGAGCAGAGGACGCCGACCAGAATCGCGAACTCGAGCTGCAGCAGGAGCGTGGCGAGAAAAGTCACTGCCAGCACCAGCGTCTCGCCGTGCCCGATGCGCAGGATCTCGCGCAGGCGATGGAAGTCGATCAACCCCCACGCGACCAGGAACAGCAGCGCTGCCATCGCGGAGAGCGGGATGTAAGCAGCAAGGGGCGCGACGAACGTGACCACCACGATCAGGAAACCCGCGGAGAACACGCCCGCCAGCCCCGTCTTCGCGCCGGCTTCGTAGTTGGCGCCGGTACGGTTGAACGACCCGGAGGTCGGATAGCTCGAGGTGAATGCGCCGACGATGTTCGCCAGTCCCTGGCCGATGAACTCCTGATTGCCGTCGATGTGCTGGCCGGAACGCGCGGCGACCGCGCGGGCGCTCGAGACCGCTTCGGTGAGACCGATGACCGTGAGCGCCAGCGCGATCGGCGCCAGCGTCCGCCAGGTCCCCGCCGAGAAATCCGGCAGCGACCAGGCGGGGATCGCCGAAGGCAACGCGCCGATCGTCGGCACGTGCGCGAGACCGTTCCGCGCCAGGAGGTATGCCATCAACGCGCCGGCGACGACGCCGGTCACCATGTACGGCACGTGCGGCAGAGCGCGCCGGCCGAGCAACGCTGCTGCGAACGTCGCGACCCCGACTGCAGTCGCCCAGGGGTCGAGCTCGCCGGCATGGCGCACGAACTGCGCCAGCGCCGCGGCGAAACTCGGCTCCTGCGGCAGAGCCAGGCCAAAGAAGTTGGAGAGTTGCGCGCTAATGATCAGCAAACCCGCACCCGCGGCGAAGCCGACGACCACCGTGGTCGAGATGAAGTTCACCAGCACGCCCAGCCGCGCGGCGCCTAGCGCGAGCTTGATCAGCCCGATCATCAGATTGAGGGTCAGCACCAGCCGGATATAGTCGGGCGAGAACGGCGCGGCGAGCGCCCCGACGGAGGCGAACACCATCAGCGACGTCGCGTTGGTCGGGCCCGACACCAGGTGCCACGACGAGCCCCATAGCGCGCCGACGACGGCCGGCAGCATGGCGCCGTACAGGCCGTACTCGGGCGGCATGCCGGCCAGCGTCGCGAACGCGATCGCCTGCGGCAGGACCAGCAGTGCGCTGATCAGGCCGGCGACCAGATCCGCGCGCAGGCTCGTGGCCGTCACGCGCTCGCGCCAGGCGAGGAAGGGCAGGAGCGTCAGGCGCACGCGCGACATCGGGGGGGCGGACAGAGCGGCACAGCCGCGATGATGCGGCCTTGAGCACGGTCGCGCAACGACGCGCGGGAACGACTACGCAGCGACAGGGATGATCGTGGTCGGGGCCGCCGGCTCGGCCTTGCGCTCAGCCGAGGGCGTGGCGTGCGGCACCTGCGCCACCAGCGATGCGAGCACGCACGAAGCCATGCGGACTTCCATCGACTCGCCGCGGCT
>JBGPYP010000322.1:0-3053 GCA_041493285.1 Casimicrobiaceae bacterium | reverse complement strand
CTCCTTGGACGCTCGGCGCAACGCGTTACGTCGCGTGTCGGTCGCCGCGGCCACTCGCGGACGCTCGACCCCCGCTCGCTACGCGCTCGCGGGTTCCCCTCTCGCTGCTCGGGCCGTTACCACCGGCGCACGCGGCCGGTGTCGATATGGACGAAGTCGGAGCCAGGCGACGGGTAAAAACCGACGCCACCCGCGCGCAGCGACAGCGCCGCGTCGCGGAGATCGGCGAGCGCGACGTCGGCGAGGCGGATGTCGATCGCCTGACCCTGGAGGTGCAGGCTCAGCGATGCGACGCCGTGCCCTTCGCGCCGCAGCATGGCGTTGGTCGCCGGTGAGCGATATCCGGAGATGACCTGGAACGGCACGCGGGTCGCCGTCACCGCCGCCAGCAGGTGGAGCTGGTCGAGGAGCCCCGGATCGATGGGGTGCGTCGCGCCGTTGCGGAAGTCGCGCAGGAAATGCCTCACCTCGGCGAGCGCGGCGGCGACGTAGCGATCGCCCACCGCATAGATGAGCGCGACCTTCTCGCCGGTGTGCGTGTGCTCGAACGCGAGCGCCCGCGGCACGGTCGAGGCCCTGCTCTTCCGCGATAACGCCAGCATCGGGGCGGCGGCGAGTGTTGCTCCAAAGCCCAGAAAACGGCGGCGCGCGCGCAAGGTTTGGGAGGTCATCGAAGCTCGGTCCGGATTCCGGAAACGCCGCGATTGTAGGCGCTCGTGGGTAGAGGCACAATGACTCACCGCCCGGCGGCGAGGGCCAAAAAAAACGCGTCACGCACGCACCCCGGCCCCACGTCCGCGCCGGGATGCGCGCGCTCCGCGCCACTTCCTCATTCGGGGCTGCCTCGACGGCGGTCCCTTCGTGCGCACAACGCGCACGATCGCGCCGCTTGCGCGGCGCTAAAAAGGGCTAGTTGATCGTCACTTCCTTGACGGTCGTGCCGCCCTTCTTCGGCAGCGTCAGCATCAGCACGCCGTCCGCATACTTCGCCTCGGCTTTCACCTCGTCGACCTGATGACTCAAGGTGAAGCTGCGCGCGCAGCGGCCATAATAACGCTCGCTCCGAAGGACGGTTTCGCCCTTCTTTTCCTCGGTTGCCTTCTTCACTTCGGCGCTGATCGAGACTTCATTGCCTTCGATCCCGACATGGATGTCCTCTTTCCGGACACCGGGGATCTCGGCCTTGACGTAGAACGCCTTGTCGTCCTCGCTCAGATCCAGCTTCACCTCGGGCGCGGTGGGCATCGTGCGCATCACCGGCATCCGCGGGAAGTAGAACAACTCGTCCATGCTCCGGAACGGATCGAAGCGGGCGAGCTCGCCGAACGGGTCAAAACGGGTGAGATTTGTCATTGTCATCTCCATCGCAGGAAACATCCAACTCCGGGCATCCGCGAATGCACTGCAATGGACGCCGGGTCCCGCATTGCGACGACGGTGGTGCGCAGGGAGGCCTGAACGCGACACACCTCGCTCACCCCCCGCAATCACAACTCAAAGTCAATATAGCCCCGTCTGGCGGGTCTGCATTGATGCAGATCAAAGGCAGTACGCGAAGGCGCATCTGCGAAGCATTTATTCCCGACCGCCGCGCGAGGCGTTCAGCCCCGCGGGCTACTTGCGCAACACCGTCTTGTCGTACAGATCGCCTAGCGCGCCGGCGGGGTCGTAGCGCTCCTTGAGCACGCGATACGCGTTGCGATCGTAGGTGTTCCAGAACTCGTCGACGGTGAAATACGAATCCGAATACAGCGACTTGATCCCGTCGAGCTCCTTGACTTTGCGCTCGATCTTCCGGTTGTAGTGGCCCGGCTCGCGCGGCGTGCGGTCGCGCACGACGTCCCAGAAGCCGAAGTTGATGTACAGCGCGTCGGGCCTGAGCGGGTACAGCGGGAAGCGCTCGCTCGCCGGTGGCGCCTTGATCGGGCAGATCCACACCGGAAGGATGCCGATCTCGGCATGGAAGAAGTCGAGGAACTCGGCCGCGCGGTGCAGCGGAATGTCGACGTCCTGGATCACCGACTCGGGATGCATGCCGGTGAGCCGGCTCCATGCGCGCGTCAAGCCGTGCCGGCTGTTCCAGCGCATGATCTTCAGCTAGGTGAGCGAGTTCAGGCGCTCGCGGCCGTAGAGCCGCCGCAACAGCGGATGCTGCGCACCGACGTTCTTCGAGCACCAGAACCAGTCGGTGTCCCAGCGCCACAAGTAGTCGCGCACGCTCAGGAAATCGCTGGCGCGCTCGCGGATCGAGCGGTAGTAGATGCGCTCGAAGGTATAGTCGCTCAATTGGGGCGCGGTCTCGACGAACGAGCCGCGCGTGAGATACAGCTCGCCCGGTGCGAAGACGACGCCGTCGAGGAAGTCGGCGTCGCGCGCGAGCTGGACGACGTCGGCGAAGCACGCCGACGGATCCTTGTAGCGCAGGTGCTCGATCTGCACGTACGGCTTCACCGGCGCCGTGCGCTGCGTGATCTTGAGCGCGTAGCCCAGCGTCCCGTACGCGTTGGGGAAGCCGTAGAAAAGATCGCGATGCTCGTTGTAGCGCGTGCAGGTGACGATGCGCCCGTCGCCGGTGAGCACGTCGAACGCAGTGACGGTGTCGTGCACGAGCCCATACTTGAACGACGTCGCTTCGATGCCCACGCCGGCGAGCGCGCCGCCAAGCGTGATCGACTTGAGCTGGGGCACCACCTGCGGCATGACGCCGTGGGCCAGCGTCGCGTCGGCCAGATCGGCGAAGGTCGTCATGCCCTCCGCCTCGACCGTGGCGGCAAGGGGGTCGACCTCGAGCACGCGATTGAAGTGCTTGAGACTGAAGCGTGGCGCAGGACGCGCCACGCGCTCGCGGAACAGGTTCGAGGTCGGCTTGGCAACACCGACGCGCGTCACGGCGCCGGCGGCGAGCTCCGACTGGAGATACGCGATCTTTTCGGCGTAGGTGGCCAACGTCCCGGGGGTGCTGCTCTTATCGAATCCGTTCGTGGTGAGCCCTTCGACCTTGCTCAGGAAAGGCCTGTCGAACCTCGAACGAACGGAACAGGATCATGAATGTT
>JBGPYP010000089.1:0-9201 GCA_041493285.1 Casimicrobiaceae bacterium | reverse complement strand
GCTGGCGCTGGAACTGGAGCGCGCCGCGCATCACGCGCGGCTCGACGCCAACGCGATCTTCACCGCGGTCGCCGGTGTGCATCGGCGCTGCCGCGGCGCGTACGCGATCGTCGCCATGATCGCCGGCTACGGGCTGCTCGCGTTCCGCGATCCGTTCGGGATCCGGCCGCTCATCATCGGCGTCAATGAAGCGATGGGTGGCACCGAGTACATCGTCGCCAGCGAATCGGTCGCGCTCGAAGCGCTGGGCTTCTCGGTGCTGCGCGATGTCGCGCCGGGCGAGGCGATCTACGTCGATCAGGCCGGCCGCTTCCACGCGCGGCAATGCGCGGAGGATCCGCGGCTTTCGCCCTGCATTTTCGAGTTCGTGTATCTGGCGCGCCCCGATTCGGTCATCGACGGCACGTCGGTGTACGAATCGCGGCTGCGCATGGGCGGCGAGCTGGCGCGCAAGATCGCCGACATGCCGGCGGCACAGGACATCGACGTGGTGATCCCGATCCCGGATTCCAGCCGTCCGTCCGCGCTGGAGCTCGCCAACACCCTCGGGCTCAAGTACCGCGAAGGCTTCGTCAAGAACCGGTACATCGGCCGCACTTTCATCATGCCGGGGCAGGCGATCCGCAGGAAGAGCGTACGGCAGAAGTTGAACCCCATGGGCATCGAGTTCAGGGACAAGGTCGTGCTGCTCGTCGACGATTCGATCGTGCGCGGCACGACCAGCCGCGAGATCGTGTCGATGGCGCGCGAGGCCGGCGCGCGCAAGGTGTATTTCGCCTCGGCGAGCCCGCCGGTGCGCTACCCGAACGTCTACGGCATCGACATGCCCAACCAACGCGAGCTGATCGCGACCGGGCGCAGCGAAGCGGAGATCGCGCACGAGATCGGCGCGGATCTCCTGATCTACCAGGAGCTCACGGCGCTCAAGTCCGCGGTCCGCGCAGCCAATCCCCGGATCAAGGAGTTCGAGGCGTCGTGCTTCGACGGCTATTACGTCACCGGAGACATTACCGCCGACTATCTGTCACATCTCGCCGAGGAACGGCCCGAGGCGAGAGGCGAGGCCGATGCCGATATCGCACTCGAATCCCGCGCCGTCGTGGAATGACGCGCGGCGACTTTGACGGCGGAGGCCGACCAGGGTATAGTCATTCCCGCGCCGATTTGAGCTTCAGCTTGCGGGCGCGTAACAAATACCGCTAAAGCGAGGTCCGCTCCAGCCTGGGGATACCAGGCGGGGCACACAAAACCCGTTTGGCGGAGGCCAGACGGGTTTTCTGTTTCTGTAAGGCGAGAAAGCGTCATGAGCGATTCTCCCCCGAAGCGCGGCTTCACCACGGCGATCCTGCATTCGGATCGCGACGCGCCCGTCGAGCACGGGTCGTTGCATAAGCCGCTGCATCTCTCGGTCGCCTACGGCTACCGCGACGCGCGCGAGCTGGTGGCGGTGTTCCAGGGACGGGCGCAGGGCTACGTCTACGGCCGGCAGGGTAATCCGACCGCGGCCGCGCTCGAGCAAAAAGTCAATCGCATGGAAGGCGGCGTCGCGACCGCGTGCTTCGGCACCGGCATGGCGGCGATCGGCGCGATCATGCTCTCGCTGCTGCGCGCCGGCGATCACGTCGTATCGAGCGCGTTCCTGTTCGGCAACACCAACAGCATGTTCGCGACGCTGGCGACGCAGGGCTTCGGGGCCGCGTTCGTCGATGCGACCGACGCCGGCGCGGTCGAGGCGGCGCTGACGCCGGCGACGCGGCTGGTGTTTGTCGAGACGATCGCCAATCCGCGCACGCAGATCGCCGACCTCGAACGCATCGGCGAGCTCTGCGCCGCACGCGGGCTGATCTACGTCGTCGACAACACGATGACCTCGCCGTATCTGTTCCGTCCGAAAGCGATCGGCGCAAGTCTCGTCGTGAACGCATTGACCAAATACATCGGCGGCCACGGCAACGCGCTCGGCGGTGCGGTCACCGACACGGGGAACTTCGACTGGACCCGGTTCCCGAACATCTACGACGGCTACAAGACGGCGCAGCCGGCGCTCTGGGGCATCACGCAGATGCGCAAGAAGGGCCTGCGCGACTGGGGTGGCACGCTGGCTGCGGAGCAGGCGCATCATCTCGCGGTCGGCGCCGAGACGTTGGCGCTGCGCATGGAGCGGGCGTGCGCGAACGCGCTGGCGCTCGCCGAATTCCTCGCCGTGCAACCCAAGGTGCGCGCGGTGTATTACCCGGGGCTGCCCTCGCATCCACAGCATGCGCTGGCGCGCGCTCTGTTCGCGGGCTTCGGCGCGCTATTGTCTTTCGAGCTCGATCCGGCGC
Organism: Casimicrobiaceae bacterium; assembly: GCA_041493285.1. Lineage (GTDB taxonomy): Bacteria > Pseudomonadota > Gammaproteobacteria > Burkholderiales > Casimicrobiaceae > PALSA-1003. The sequence goes on along the minus strand of JBGPYP010000089.1, from coordinate 6,877 downwards.
TCGATTGCTTCGATTTCCTGAACCGGCTCAAGAACGTCGTTCTGTCGTCGAACCTCGGCGACAATCGCACGCTGGCGATTCCCGTCGCGCACACGATCTACTGGGAGATGGGGCCGGAGCGCCGCGCAAGCATGGGCATTGCCGAGTCGCTCATCCGGATATCGGTCGGGATCGAGGATCGCGACGATCTGCTCGCTGATTTCGCGCAGGCGCTCGCGGTCTAGTCCGGCGCAGCGTGCCGCGCCAAGCGACGGTCGAGCCCTATCGCGAGCGGAATCCAGCCCACCCAGCGGATGAGATCGATCAGCTCGTCGTCCCAGCGCCAATGCTCGAACAAGTCGAACGTGACGCCGAACCGGTCTTCAAGCCATCCGAACGCGGAGAGCCACGCGGCAACGGCAGCGAGGATCATGAGGCGCGCCCGTCGCGGCGGGTCGAGGGAACGCAAGACGGGGATGACGACGAGCCCGCCGACCACGAGCACATAGAGCAGCGTGCGCGCCGCCGGTCGCGACGAGAACACGGGAGCAAGCAAGCGTTCGTTGGCGATCATTTTCGCCGCGGTCCATCCCAGCACACCCACGCCCAGCCACAGGATCACAGGAAAGCGATCGACCGATTTCAGGACCAGCGTCGAGCCCCAGACGACGATGGGGACGCTGATCGCGAGACCGAGCACGACGAGCAGAAAGCTTCCCTGCGCAGCACCGCCGATGGCGAGGACGTTGTCCACGCCCATGACCGCATCGGCGACGATGATCGTGCGCACTGCGGCAGCCAGCGTAGCCGCGGCGGCAACCTGCTCCGGATGGGCCTGCTGTGGCACGCCGAGCTTGTAGGCGATCCAGATCAACGCGAGCCCCCCGCCGAGCATGAATCCCGGAATTTCGAGTAACCAAACGACCGCGCCGGTCATCAATACACGCACGGCGATGGCGCCGAGCGTGCCCCAAAGAATGACCGCTCGTTGCTTCGCGCGGGGAACGTTCCTCGCGGCGATGCCAATGACGAGCGCATTGTCTCCCGCCAGCACCAGATCGATCAGGATGATCGCAAGCAGGGAAGAAACGAATTCACTTGAGCCGAATTGCATGGCGGTCCGCTAGGCCGGTGCAAAGCCGTGGGCGCTGACGCCCGTGGCATCGACCCGCAGATAGCTCCCCGTCGTGTACCAGTCGGCCAACACGTAACGCTCGCAGCGCCGGCCGTCGACGACGAGCTCGTGCCGCGCGGGCCGATGGGTGTGGCCGTGAATCATGCGTGCGACGCGATGCTCGTGCAGCGCGGCGGCAACCGCATCGGCGTTCACGTCCATGATGACCTCGGCTTTGCCCGCGGTCGCGCGGCGGCTGGCGGCGCGAAAGAACGCGGCGATGCCGCGGCGGACGAGGTAAGGCAGCGCGAGAAAGCGCCGGCGGTGGACCGGGTCCTGCCAGTAGGCGCGGAACCGCTGGTAGTCGACGTCGTCGGTGCAGAGCTGGTCGCCGTGCATGATCAGCGTCGGCGTGCCCTGGACGTCGTGCACAACAGCGTCCGGCAGCAGCGTCGCGCCGCTGGCCTGCGCGAACCGATCGCCGAGCAGGAAATCGCGATTGCCGCGCTGCAGATAGATCGGCGTGCCGGACGCCGCTAGCTCGGCGAACGCTTTCGCGACGCCGGCTGCGAGCGGCTCGCGCAACTGATCGTCGCCGAGCCAGGCGTCGAACAGATCGCCTGGAACATAGAGCGCTGCCGCGCCGCGGGCCGGGCCGCGCACCAGCGTGTGGAGCGCCGCGACCAACTCGGGCCGCTCCGGCGAGAGATGTAGGTCGGAGATGAACAGCGTCGGCGCCGTCGGCACGTCAGCGCCTCAAGGCGTTACGCGGCGATTTCCGCCCGCTCGATCACCACATCCTCCTTGGGCACGTTCTGGTGCATCCCGCGATTGCCCGTCGGCACGCCCTTGATGCGGTCGACCACGTCGGAGCCGGAGACGACGCTGCCGAATACGCAATAGCCCCAGCCGTTGGCGTCGGGCGAGCGGTGGTCGAGAAAGCGGTTGTCCGAGACGTTGATGAAAAACTGCGCCGTCGCGGAGTGCGGATCGCCGGTTCGCGCCATCGCGACGCTGTAGCGCACGTTCTTGAGCCCATTCGTGGCTTCGTTCTCGATCGGCGCGCGGGTTGGCTTCTGACTGAAGTCCGGCTTCAATCCCCCGCCCTGGATCATGAAGCCATCGATCACACGGTGAAACAGAGTGTCGTCGAAGTGTCCCGCGCGCACGTAGTCGAGAAAATTGACAACGGTCTTGGGCGCGTGCGCGTCGTCTAGCTCGAGCGTGATCTTGCCGTGATTGGTGTGGAGGATGACCATGGCTGGGGACGCTCCTACGGCGCGCCGACGACCGTCGCGCTCTTGATGAACACGCGCTCGATCGGGACGTCCTTAGGGAAGGGGCCGCCGGCGGCGGTCGGCGTCTTGCCGATCTTCTCCACGACGTCCATGCCGTCGATCACCTTGCCGAACACGGTGTAGCCGATGCCGCCCGGCGAGGGATCGCGAAAGTTGAGGAACTTGTTGTCCGCGACGTTGATGAAGAACTGCGCCGTCGCGGAGTTCGGGTCGTTGGTTCGCGCCATGGCGACGGTCCCCGGCACGTTCAGCAACCCCGCCTTGCTGCTCTGCTCGGCTTCGTTCTTCACGGGTGGCCGGGTCGCCTTTTCCCTGAAGTCGGCGCCGTACCCTCCACCCTGGATCATGAAGCCCGGGATGACCCGATGGAACTGCGTGCCGTCGTACTGCTTGGCCTTGACGTACGCGAGAAAGTTCTCGACGGTCTTCGGCGCCGCGTCGGAGAAGAGTTCCAGCCTGATCTTGCCGGCAGTGGTGTCTATATCGACCTGGGGATTGGCGGCGCTGGCGGAAGCGGCGGCGACCGCAAAGCCGATCGTAGTCGCGAGCATGAACAGATGACGACGGAACATCGATGACTCCTTGGCAGTCGTTGCAGTTGTTGGAAAGGGCGCGGGCGCGGTCGCCGCGACCCGCGGCTATTTCTTCGCCTTCGGCGCCGGCGTCGGTACGGCAGGCTTGGGCGCGGTGGTCGACGGAGCGACGGCGAACAGCTCGCGGACCAGCGTGAGCTTGGTCTGTGCGCTCTTGTTCGTCTTGTCGAGCGCGATCGCCCGGTCGTACTCGACGCTGGCGAGCCGGGCGTAGATGTCGCCGAGGTTTTCGTGCGCGATTGCGTAGTCGGGGCGGGTCACGAGTGCCAGCTCGAGCGCCTTGCGCGCCTTCTCGTATTCGCCCTGCTGCGCCCAGATCACCGCCAGATTGTTGTACGGCTCGGGCAGCTCCGGATAATCCTCGGTCAGCTCCTGAAAGGTCGCAATCGCCGCCTCGGTCTCGCTCTGGTCGGTTTGCACGACGCCTTTGAGGAACCGCGCCTGCGGGTTCTTGACGTCGGTCGCGAGCACGCCGTCGATCTTCGCCAACGCCGGCGTGTACTGGCCCTCGTGGATCAATTGCGCCGCCTCGGCGAGCTCGGGGCCGAGGCCGGGCGTTCGCTGCGGAACGATGGTCGCCGACTTCGGAGGCGGCGGCGGCGCCTGCTGCGCCAGCGCCTGCGGCAGCAGGGTGACGAGGAATGCCGTCGCGATGCAGGAGACAATGCGTACAGTCATCGGTGGAGCGTCGGGATGCACAGAGCGGCGAGGAACCGTCGCCGAGCGCGTATTCTAGCAGTAGCGCGACAGCCGGGTCCGGCGCCTAGTCGCGTCGCTTTGCCGCCAGCCGCGCGACCGTCGTGTCGATGAGCGCCCGTGAGATGCTGACCGGATTGGGAAGCTGCGGCAGCGCGTCGATCGGAAACCAGCGCGCATCGGCGATCTCCTCGTCGCAGGGGCGAACTTCGCCGCCGGCGTACTCGGCGGTGTACGCGATCATCAGCGAATGCGGAAACGGCCAGGACTGGCTGGCGACGTATTGCAGAGCGTCGACCTCGATGCCGACTTCTTCGCGCACTTCGCGATGGATGCAATCCTCGATCGACTCGCCCGGCTCGACGAACCCGGCCAGCGCGCTGTACATCGCTTGCGGGAAGCGGTTGGCGCGCGCGAGCAGCAACTCCTGCCCGCGCGTGACCAGTACCATCATCGCCGGCGACACGCGCGGATAGACGATGTGCCCGCACGCGAGGCACTCCTTGGCGCGCTCGCCGGCCTTGTCGCGCGTCGCCGCGCCGCAGCGGCCGCAGAACTGATGGCTGCGGTCCCATTCGACGATCTGGAAGGCGCGGCCGGCGAGTGCGAGCCAGGCGTCGGGGAGCTGCAGGAAGAGCGTGCGCAGGCCGCGCCATTCCCAACCTTCGGGCGCCGGGACGTCCGGGGCGACGCGGATCGCGATGCAATCGATGCCTTCCAGGCGGCCGAGATAATGTCGGGCACCGTCGAGGCCCAGCCGCAGCACGTCCACCATGCGGGGGAGCGCCGGTGGGTCGCCCGCTCGGGCGAGGATCTTGTCGTCGCGCCAGACGAAGCACATCGCGTCGGACGCAAGCCCGGCCGGAGATGTGAACGCCGGCGCGAAGCCGGCGGGGGTGTTCATCCGCACCTAGTATCCCGTTCCGTAAATTCGCTTGATAGTTCGCGGCGCTCATTGGCCACTGAGGGCCGCCATGCGGCGTTGCTCGGCCTCACCGTAGCCCGAGCTACGCTGTCGGCCTCGCGCCTTGCCTGACAGCCGATTCCGCTCGCTTCTTTATCGCCGGAACCTATGGAACGGGACACTGTGGATGCCAGGATCGCTTCAGCGCAGGAAGCGCTCGTCCTTGCCGATGACGGTCAGCTCCACGAACTTGGATCCGCTGTGGTCGGTCGGCGTGAAGCTGACGCTGAAACCGCCGACGTCGAGGTCGCGGGTCTGCTCCATCGCGCTGATGAACTTCTCCCGCGTCAGATCGGGCCCGGTGCGGCGCAGGCCTTCGACGAGCACCTTGGCGGCGATGAAGCCCTCGAGGCTGGTGAAGGAGTACTCCTGCTTGGCGGTCGATGCTTCGAGCAGCTGCTGGTAATCCTTGACCACTCGCGCCGACAGGTTCCACGGGAAAGGCACGACCTGCGAGATGCCCACTCCGCGTCCGGCCGGACCGGCTTCATGCGCGAGCGCCTTGCTGCCGACGAAGGACACGTTCATGAACTGCGGATTGCACCCTGCGGCGCGCATGGTCTTGATGAACGCGGCACACGACCTGTACGCAGAGATCATCACCACGCCCTGCGGCTCGACCTTGCAGATCGTCTTCACGGCCGCGGCGACGTCCACCGTATTGCGCTCGACTGTGCCGGTGGCCATGATCCTGATGCTCCGCTTCTGCATCGCCCGCTCGACGCCGGTCAGCCCCGCCTTGCCTTAGTCGTCATTCTGGTAGAACACCGCGATGCGGTCGAGAGTCTGGCCCACGAGTTGGCCGACGAGCTTGTCGGTCTCGTCGTAGTAGCTCGCGCGGATGTTGAAGATGTAGCGGTTGCGCGGATTGCGCAGCGATTCGGCGCCCGTGAGCGCATGATGTCTCCGGAAAAACGGCAGAAGTTCGCGCCGCGGGCCCGCAGGCCCGCGACATGCCTGCCTATCATAGGCGATTCCCGGCGACGTGCAAACGCGGTCGCGTCCGCGGCGACGCGCGCCGGTTGATGGCGACCGCGGGGTATAATGTGCAGTCGCGAGGATGGATATCAGACCCATGGAAGCCGAACATATCAACCAGATCGCCAACACGCTCTCCGGATTGCAGCAGCGCGCTGCCGATCTGCGGAGGTATCTTTGACTTCGAGGCAAAGTCACAGCGACTGAACGCCGTAGCCCACGACCTCGAAGATCCGAAAGTCTGGGCCGATCAGAAGCGCGCGCAGGAGCTGGGCAGGGAGAAAAAACAACTCGAGATTATCGTCGGGACGCTCGTTAGGCTCGACCAGGACCTGAAAGACACGGCCGAGTTGTTCGAGCTTGCGCGTACCGAAGGGGACAATGACACGCTCGAGGCGCTCCAGAGCGATGTCCAGGGTCTGGAGGCTATCGTTGCCGACATGGAGTTCCGTCGGATGTTCCACAATCCGATGGATCCCAACCCGTGCTTCATCGATATCCAGGCGGGGAGCGGCGGCACTGAGGCTCAGGACTGGGCGGCGATGCTGCTGCGCATGTACCTGCGCTATTGCGAGCGCAAAGGCTACAAGACCGAGATACTCGAGGAGTCCGAGGGCGAAGTCGCCGGCATCAAGAGCGCCAGCGTGAAGGTGACCGGCGACTACGCGTACGGCTATCTGCGCACAGAATCCGGCGTGCATCGCCTCGTGCGCAAGAGCCCTTTCGATTCCAACGCGCGCCGGCACACTTCGTTCGCCAGCGTGTTCGTGTATCCCGAGGTCGACGAGACGATTGAAGTCGACATCAATCCTGCGGACCTTCGCATCGACACCTTCCGCGCCTCCGGCGCGGGCGGCCAGCACATCAACAAGACCGACTCCGCGGTGCGCATCACGCACCTGCCGACCAACATCGTCGTGCAATGCCAGAACGACCGCTCGCAGCATCGGAACCGCGCCGAGGCGATGGCGATGTTGAAGTCGCGGCTCTACGAGCTGGAATTGCGCAAGCGGCAGGCCGAGCAACAGAAGCTCGAGGATGCGAAGACCGACATCGGCTGGGGCCACCAGATCCGGTCGTACGTGCTCGACCAGTCACGGATCAAGGACCTGCGCACCGACGTGGAGACCTCAGACACCCAGGGCGTGCTCGACGGCGACCTGGACGCCTTCATGGGCGCCTCACTGGCGCAACGCGTCGGCGCCACCCGCGACGCCGAAGCAGCTGGGTAAAATCCCTCCCTTCATGGGGAGGG
>JBGPYP010000349.1:0-2713 GCA_041493285.1 Casimicrobiaceae bacterium | reverse complement strand
CATCGCGGCGGTCGCGCGTTAACTCACCCGCGCGCGCTCAACGGCCGGCCGCCGGCGCGTGAACACGATGGGCTTGGCGACCGGCGACCGCGGCGCCGCGCCGAGCGCGACCAGCGTCGCGTCGAGCGTCTTGCCGCCTTCGTCGGCGAGCGCGGCTTCGCACGCGCGCCGGATCGCCTCCGCGCGCGCGATGGAGTCCGCGAACACAGCGCCCGTCGCCAGATGATCGACAATGTGCACGAGGTTCTGCTTGCCGCGCTCGTTGGTCGCGCCGTAGCCCTTGATCAGCCGCCCGCAGAGCGCGAGCTCGTGCGCAGTCCGCCAATCCGAGCGCGCGGCCGATTCTATCGCGGCGAGCCAGCGTTCGATCAGCGCCTGCTCCTGCGCGTACCGCGCGCCGCGGCGACGCAAGACTCTCAGACTCGCCAGCGTGCGCAGCACCAGAAAGCCGGAGACGCTATCGGCGCGCAGGTGCAGCGGCAACGCGAGCGGCCGCTTGCCGTGCATCTGGCGCCGTTTGTCCCACGCGACCAGACGCTGCGCGAGCGCCAGAGGCAGCATCCCGGCGAACTCGGGAACGCCTGGCTTGAAATAGTCGACGATGCGCACGATGTCGCCCGGCCGCGCTACGACTTCGCGGCGCACGCGCGCAAAGCGGCTGGCGCGGCACTTGAGTGCGGCGACGCGCACGATGTCGTCGAAGGCCATCCACAGCGCGAGAAAGCGCGCGGTCTCGCGCGTGAGCGCGTAGCCGTGTGCGCCCGCCGGATCGACCGCCTGCTCGGCAGAGAGTATGCGCAGCAGCCGCTGCAGATAAAGTTCGGCGTAGGCATGGTCCTGAAACTCGAGGAGCCGCGCGAAGCCAAGCTCGACGATGTCGCGCGTCGGCGGCGGGAACGCCGCCGCGGGAGGCGCAACTGCGATCCGCTTCGCGGCCGGCGCGGGTGCGGCGAGGGGCTGCGCCGGCTCTGCCGCCGTAACCGCCGCGAAGCCGCGCGCGAACCCGCGCAGGCTCGCGTCGCCGCTCGCGCCCGATTCGCGGATTACTGCCTCGATGGCGTCGCGCGCGAAGGGCAACACGCCGCTCCCGGCGATCGCGCCCGCCATCACCGCGCTCACGATCGTGCCGGCCTCTTGCGCCACGGCGTCCATATCGAAGGCGACGAGCCGACGGCTTTGCGCCCGCGCGACCTCCAGCAATTTCCCGGAATCGACGCGCCCGTCGGCTAACGCCATCTTCTCGACCGTCGTCAGCGTACGCGAGGTCGACGCCACGAGCAGCGTTTGCTCGGGGCTCGCCATCCCGGCCTGCACCATGCGCACCGCTTCGAGCAGCTCGGAGGCGATGAGCAGATCAATGCCGCCCGGCACCGGATAGAGACCCAGCACGGGCGCCCGGTCACCGAGCGCTGCCACGGGTTCCGGATAAATCTCGACGTAGTAGGTCGTCGCCCCGGTGCGTTGTGCAACACCGGGAATCGACGTGCTTTGCGCGGGGTAGCCCGCGCGCCCCGCGGCGTCGACCAGCCATTCGGCGAGCACGCCGCCGCCCTGTCCGCCGAGCGCCGCGATCAGGATCGATATCGGCCGAGTCATCGCGTCATTCAAGTTGCGGGTTGGAGGGCGCCGATCACGACACCGCGCAGGCGCGCCGCGAAGCGATCGCGCCAGTTTGGATTCTGGATGACTTCGCCGCGATAGAACGATGGGCAGAGCGTCGCCGCGTGCGCGTTCTCGCCGCACAGGCCGCAGCCGACGCAGCCGTCGAGCACGGTGGCGACCGGATCGACCTTCAGCGGATCGGAGCTCTTCTTCACCGATAGCGTCGGACAGCCGGACAGGCGGATGCAGGAATGGTCGCCCGAGCAGGTGTCCTCGTCGACGCCGTACTTGACCCGCACCACGCGCTTCCCGCCCTTGAGCAGCGCGGCGAGCCAAGGCTTGACGCGCCGTTGCCGCTCGAGCTGGCACTCGCCCTCGGCAATGATGACCTTGAGTCCGGCGAAGTCGGTCGTCAACGCTTCCTCGAGCGTGCGCCGCATTGCCTCGACGCGGTAGCTGTTGACGTTCCGCAGCCACTTGACGCCGATGCCTTGCAGCGTCGTCTCGATGGTGCGGTTGTGATGGACCAGGCTCTCCGTCTTGTCGGCGGCCTCGTCCTTGAGCGCATGCGCGGGCGTCGAGAGAATCTCCTGCGTCCCCGTCGCCGACGTGTAGCCGTTCTTGAGGATCAGCAGCACCGCGTCGTCGCCGTTGAACAGCGCCGACTGGACGCCGGTCAGCAGGCCGTTGTGCCAAAAGCCGCCGTCGCCCATCACCGCGAGCACGCGGCGCCGCATCACCGGGGACACACCGGCGCGCGAGGCGAGGCTCATGCCGTAGCCCAGGATCGAATGGCCCATCGAAAACGGCTCGAAGGTCGCGAACGAATGACAGCCGATGTCCGCCGCGATGTGCACATCGCCCACGCGCTGCTGCGCGAGCTTGAGCGCCGCGAACACCGGCCGCTCGGGGCAGCCGATGCAGAAATTCGGCGGCCGCGGGGGCAACGCCGTCTCCAGCTGCTTCGTGACTGCGGCGCGGCGCGCGGTGATTCCCGCGAGCCAGTCGCGCCCTGCATCGACGTCGATCTCCGGTGCCGCGCGGAATAGAAATTCGGCGACGCCGCGCGCGATCGTCTCGACGGTGTACTCGCCGGCCGGCGGCAGCACGT
>JBGPYP010000091.1:0-9032 GCA_041493285.1 Casimicrobiaceae bacterium | reverse complement strand
GCCGCCCTTCAAGCGCACTACGCGCTTGCCCTCGTGCGCGAGCCGTACCAGCAGAGCGCTGATGTCCTGCTGGGGCAGCGTGTGGCGGTCGCGCTGCTTCCCCACGTAAATGCGCTGCGCGCGCGGCCGCGCCAGCGCGAGGATCTCCGGGTTGACCAGCCGGTCGTAGACGATGACATCGGCGCGCTCGATCGCCTTGAGCGCGCGCAGCGTGAGCAGCTCGGGATCGCCGGGCCCAGCGCCGACCAGGGCCACGCTGCCACGTGCGCCACTCGCGAGTTTTTGCGGCGGCGGCGCAACGAATGGCCGGATCTCGCCGCCTCCGGCCGCGCAGCGCGCGCTGTCTGGTGCTTCCGCCTCATCCATCCGGCGCTCCCGATGCATCCGATGACCCTGCGGGGACTGTAACGAACGCAGAGTGGACAAACCTTAACCTTGGTCAAGGAACGTTCGGCGGGCATGCTCGATCCTTGCGGCCAGCAGAAGCGATACGGGGGGACGTTGGTCCGCCCATCAACAAGGAGCAAAGACGTGAGCACGATGACATTCGCATTGACGCGCGGCCTGATCGCGCTCGCAGCGCTGCCGCTGGCCATGGGCGCCGCTTGGGCGCAGGAGAAGAAGGACGAGCCGCATCCGGCCGGTCCGGAAATGAGCTACCAGGCAGGCAGCTCGCCGCTGGCGACTGAGGACATGCACCAGGACATCAATCCCAAGGCGCCGCCGATGACCAAGGCGGAGTTCGACAAGAGCCGCCAGATCTACTTCGAGCGCTGCGCCGGCTGTCACGGCGTCCTGCGCAAGGGCGCGACCGGCAAGGCGCTTACCCCCGACATCACGCTCGGCAAGGGCACCGAGTATCTCAAGGTGTTCATCGGCTACGGCTCGCCTGCGGGCATGCCGAACTGGGGCAGCTCGGGGCAGTTGACCGAGGCCGAAGTCGACATGATGGCGCGCTACGTGCAGCAGACGCCGCCTACGCCGCCCGAGTTCGGCATGAAGGAGATGGAGGCCTCGTGGAAGCAGGTCGTTCCCGTCGACAAGCGGCTGAAGAAGAAGATGAACAAGTACAACGTCGACAATCTGTTCTCGGTGACGCTGCGCGATTCGGGCGAGGTCGCGCTGATCGACGGCGATTCGAAAAAGATCATCAACATCGTCAAAACGGGCTACGCCGTGCACATCTCGCGGCTTTCCGCGTCGGGGCGGTACCTCTACGTGATCGGCCGCGACGCCAAGATCAATCTCATCGATCTGTGGATGGAGAAGCCCGACACCGTCGCCGAGATCAAAATCGGGCTCGAGGCGCGCTCGGTCGAGACGTCCAAGTACAAGGGCTACGAGGACAAGTACGCGATCGCCGGCTCGTACTGGCCGCCGCAGTACGTGATCATGGACGGCAATTCGCTGAAGCCGTTGAAGATCGTATCCACGCGCGGGATGACGGTCGAGCCGCAGGAATATCACCCCGAGCCGCGCGTGGCGTCGATCGTCGCGTCGCACTACCACCCGGAATTCATCGTCAATGCCAAGGAAACGGGCAAGATCAACCTGGTCAACTACCAGGACCTCAACAACCTCAAGGTCACCAGCATCGACTCCGCGCGCTTCCTTCACGACGGAGGCTTCGACGCGACCGGCCGCTACTTCTTGGTTGCGGCCAACGCCTCGAACAAGATCGCCGTGGTCGACACCAAGGACGACAAGCTCGCGGCGCTGATCGACGTCGGCAAGACCCCGCATCCGGGCCGCGGCGCGAACTTCGTCGATTCGAAATACGGTCCGGTGTGGGCGACCGGGCATCTCGGCGACGAATCGATCTCGGTGATCGGCACCGATCCGGTGAAGCACAAGGCCAACGCGTGGAAGGTCGTGCGCTCGCTCAAAGGGCAGGGCGGCGGGTCGCTGTTCATCAAGACGCATCCGCACTCGAAGAATCTCTGGGTCGACACCGCGCTCAACCCCGATCCCAAGATCAGTCAATCGGTCGCCGTATACGACATCAACAATCTCGACAAGGGCTTCGAGGTCCTGCCGATCGCAGAGTGGGCGGGTGTCGGTGAAGGCGCGAAGCGCGTCGTGCAGCCCGAATACAACAAGAACGGCGACGAGGTCTGGTTCTCGGTGTGGAGTGCCAAGAATCAGGAGTCGGCGCTGGTCGTGGTCGATGACAAGACGCGCAAGCTCAAGGCCGTGATCAAGGACCCGAGGCTCATCACGCCGACCGGCAAGTTCAACGTCTACAACACGCAGCACGACATCTACTAGGGAGCCGCGATGAGATCTCGATGGACGATGGCCCTGCCGCTCGCCGCGGCGACACTGCTTGCAACCGGGGTCGCGGCTGCGGACGACCAGTCGAAGCTCGCCACCGACAAGGGTTGCACCGCGTGTCACGCCGTCGACAAGAAAGTGATCGGCCCGGGATACAAGGACGTCGCCAAGAAGTACAAGGGCGACGCCAAGGCGCCGGAGTTGCTCGCGCAGAAAGTGGTCAAGGGCGGGCAGGGCGTCTGGGGCCCGATCCCCATGCCGCCGAACAAGGTGAGCGACGACGAGGCGAAGAAACTCGTGGCGTGGATCCTCGCGCTGTAGCGCGATGCGAGCGGGCGATGCCGTGGCCGATGCGATGGGTGCTGCTGGCCGCTGTCGCGGCAAGTGTGCTCGGAGCGCCGGCGGCGGCGCGCGCCGATGACCCTGTCGCGCCGTCGCACGCGCGGCAACAAGCGCTGATCCGGTTGCTCAAGCAGGACTGCGGCGCCTGTCACGGGATGCGTCTGACCGGAGGGCTCGGGCCGGCGCTGACGCCGCAGGCGCTCAGGGACAAGCCCGCGGACAGCCTCGCCGCGACGATCGTCGCGGGGCGCACCGGCACCGCGGTGCCGCCGTGGCGGCCGTTCCTTACCGCGGCGGAAGCGCAGTGGCTGGTCGCGCGGCTGCAACGGGGAGAGACCGATGCGCCGTGAGTCGACCGTCATCGCGGTCGCGGCGCTCGCCGCGGCGTGCGCGCAGATCGATCCCCGCGGCACGGGCGACCTCGGCGTGGTGATCGAGCGCGCGGCCGGCCGCGTGCAGATCGTCGAGAACAGCGGGCGCACGAGCCTCGGCGAGGTGACGGGACTGGGCGATCTGTCGCACGCGTCGGTCGTCTACTCGCGCGATGCGCGCTACGCGTACGTCTTCGGCCGCGACGGCGGCTTGACCAAGATCGACTTGCTCAAGCGCGCGATCGTCAAGCGCGTCATCCAGGCAGGCAACTCCATCGGCGGCGCGATCTCGCAGGACGGTACGCTCGTCGCGGCGCAGAACTACACCCCCGGCGGCATCAAGGTGTTCCGCGCCGACACGCTCGAGCTGGTCGCGGATATTCCCGCGACCTACGGGACCCGCGGCGAGCGCGCCAAAGTCGTGGGCCTCGCCGACGCGCCGGGAAACCGGTTCGTGTTCAGCCTGTTCGAAGCCGGTGAGATCTGGATCGCCGATCTTTCCGACCCGGCGTGGCCGAAGATCGACAAGTTCGCCGGCGTCGGGAAGCAACCCTACGACGGGTTCATCACGCCGGACGGCCGTTATTACCTCGCGGGACTGTTCGGCGAAGACGGCTTGGCGCTCGTCGACCTGTGGCATCCCGAACGCGGCGCACGGCGCATCCTCGACGGCTACGGCCGCGGGGAAGAACGATTGCCTGTCTACAAGATGCCGCATCTGCGCGGCTGGGCGATCGCCGGCGACACCGCGTATCTGCCCGCGATCGGCCGCCACGAAGTGCTGATCGTCGATACGCGCGACTGGCGCGAAGTCGGGCGCGTCGCGGTCGTCGGCCAGCCGGTGTTCGCGATTGCGCGCCCCGACGGACGCCAGGTGTGGGTCAACTTCGCGTTGCCCGACAACGGCAAGGTGCAGGTGATCGACACGGAGACACGCCGGGTCGTGCGCACGCTCGAGCCGGGACAGGCGATCCTGCACCTCGAGTTCACGCCGCGCGGCGACGCGGTGTGGATTTCCGCGCGCGACGACGACCGCGTGTTGGTCTACGACACGGCGAGCTTCTCGCGTATCGGGTCGCTGCCGGTCGACGGGCCGAGCGGGATCTTTTTCACCAGCCGCGCCGCGCGCACGGGGTTCTGATCGTGGACGCGCTCGAGCGGAAGCTCCTCAACGACTTCCAGCGTGACTTTCCGCTGGTCGAGCGGCCGTTCGCCGTGCTGGCGCGCGCGTTGGGCGCGAGCGAGGCGTGGGTGATCGCGAAGCTCTCGCGATTCGCCGCAGAAGGCAGCGTCAGTCGCGTCGGCGCGGTGTTCCGACCGGGCAGCGTCGGCTCGAGCACGCTCGCGGCGATGGCGGTGCCTGCAGCGCGGCTCGGCAGCGTCGCACGGCTCGTGAACGCGCATCCGGAGGTCAACCACAACTACGAGCGCGAGCACGCGCTCAACCTCTGGTTCGTCGCGGCGGCGGAGGACGGCGCGAAACTCCATCAAACGCTGGCCGCGATCGAGTGCGAAACGGAGCTTCCGGTCATCGCTTTGCCGTTGCTCGCGGACTATCACATCGACCTGGGCTTCGATCTCGACAGCGGCGCTAAGCGCCGCGCCGACGGCGGCTCGGCCAACGCGATGCCGATGCGCCTCGTACTCGCCGGGCCAGATCGGTCGCTCGTCGGGCGATTGCAGGACGGGCTGCCTCTGGTCGAGCGACCGTTTGCGGCCTTGGCCGAGCGCGCCGGCTGGGCCGGCGTGGGCGGCGAGCGGCAGGCGATCGCGCGCATCGCCGACTGGCAGAGCGTGGGCATCATCAAACGCTTCGGCGTCGTGCTGCGCCATCGCGCGCTCGGGTACGTCGCCAACGCGATGTGCGTGTGGGACCTGCCCGTGCGCGATGCCGATCGGATCGGACGTGTGCTCGCCGCGGAAGAACGCGTGACGCTCTGCTACCGGCGCGCGCGCGCCGGCACGCTGTGGCCGTACAACCTGTTCTGCATGCTGCACGGCCGCTCTCGCGCCGTGGTTCAGACCCGGATCGCGCTGCTCAACGCGCGTCATGGCCTTTCCAGGTATCCGCACGCCGTGCTCTTTTCGCGCCGCGCCTTCAAGCAATGCGGCGCGCGCTACGTCGAGACGGAGGCAACGACCGATGGATGATCTCGACCGCCGCATCGTCAACACGCTCCAGGACGGTTTCCCGGTGTGCGAGCGTCCCTTCCGCGCCGCCGCCGCCGAACTCGGGACGACCGAGGCGGAGCTGATCGCCCGCGTGGACCGGCTGCTCGACGAGGGCATGCTGACGCGCTTCGGGCCGCTGTTCCAGATCGAGCGGATGGGCGGTGCGTTCACGCTGGCGGCGATGGAAGTGCCGGCAGAGCGGCTCGACGAAGTCGCCGGCATCGTCAACTTACTGCCCGAAGTCGCGCACAACTACGCCAGGGAACACGCGCTCAACATGTGGTTCGTGCTCGCGACGGAGGACCCGGAGGACACTGCCGCCGCGGTCCGCGCGATCGAGCGCCGCACCGGACTCGAGGTGCTGCTGTTCCCGAAGGGACGCGAGTACTTCGTCGAGCTCAAGCTCGAGGTCGAGGCATGAACGATACCGTCGCGGCAGGGCTGACCACCGAGATCGACCGGGCCATCGTGCGCGCGACCCAGGCCGGATTGCCGCGCGTCGCGCGGCCGTATCACGCGGTCGCGGAGGCGATCGGCGTCACGCCGGAGGTGGTCATGACGCGGATCGAAGCGATGCTCGCCGACGGGCGCATTCGGCGCATCGGCGCGGTGCCCAATCATTACGCATTGGGCTGGCGGGCCAATGCGATGACGGTGTGGGACGTCGCCGACGACCGCGTCGACGCGCTCGGTGCAAAGGTGGGGGCGCTGCCCGACGTGAGCCACTGTTACCGCCGGCCGCGCCATCTGCCGCAGTGGCCGTACAACCTATTCGCGATGGTGCACGGCCGCACGCGCGCCGAAGCCGAAAGCAAGGTGAGAGAGATCGGCGCCGTTCTTGGCGACGCCGCGCGCGGGCACGACGTGCTCTACAGCAACCGCATCCTGAAGAAGACCGGCCTGCGGCTCCGCGCAGCCGCCTAGCGCGATGTTCCGCATCACCCGATATCTGCAGGAGGTCGAGCGACCGACGCCGGTCGTGCCGCGCCGCGACCCGCCCGGCCCGGTCGTCATCTGGAATCTGATCCGGCGCTGCAACCTCGCCTGCCAGCATTGCTACTCGATCTCGGCGGACATCGATTTTCCGGGCGAGCTTTCCACGCCGCAGATCTTCGCGACGATGGATGACCTCAACGTCTTCGGCGTTCCGGTGCTGATCCTGTCCGGCGGCGAGCCGCTGCTGCATCCCGACATCTTCGAGATCTCGCAACGGGCGAAGGCGATGGGGTTTTATGTCGGGCTGTCGACCAACGGCACGTTGATCGACGACAAGCTGCTGCCGCGGATCGCGGCGATCGGTTACGACTACGTCGGCATCAGCCTCGACGGCATGCGCGGGACACACGATCGATTCCGGCGCAAGGCGGGCGCGTACGACGCGTCGCTCGCCGCGGTGCGGCTGTTGCGCGACGCCGGCATCAAGGTCGGCCTGCGTTTCACGCTCACGCAGGACAACGCGCACGATCTCCCGGCGCTGCTCGATCTCCTCGATGCCGAGGACGTCGACAAGTTCTACCTGTCGCATCTCAACTACGGCGGGCGCGGCAACATCAACCGCAAGACCGACGCGATGTTTCAAACCACCCGGCGGGCGATGGATCTCCTGTTCGACGCCTGCTGGCGGCACCTGCAGGCTGGAGCCGCGAAGGAATTCGTCAGCGGCAACAACGACGCCGATGCCGTGTACCTGCTGCAGTGGGTGCGCGAGCGCTTCCCCGACCGCGAAGCGCACCTGCGCGCGAAGCTTGCGCAATGGGGAGGGAACTCGTCGGGTGTGAACATCGCCAACATCGACAATCTCGGCAACGTTCATCCCGACACGTTCTGGTGGGACTACACCCTGGGTAACGTCAAGGATCGCCCGTTTTCGGCGATCTGGCGCGATACATCCGACCCGATCATGGCGGGTCTCAAGCAAAGCCCGCGCGCGGTCAGGGGCCGGTGCGGGCGCTGCGCCTACTTCGACATCTGCGGCGGCAACACGCGCGTGCGCGCACTTCAACTCACCGGCGATCCGTGGGCGGAAGACCCGGGGTGCTATCTCGACGACGACGAGCTGGGCATCGACCCGGGCCACGAGCGCGTCAAGCTCAAGCCCTACCTGCGCATCCGCCGCGTCGACGCAACGGTGTAGGCAACGCATTACCGCAACGACGCAGGGAACGCAATGAACGGCAATCATTATTCCTTGGCGTCCCTTGTGCCCCTTGCAGTAAGGCTTTGGTTCTTGATCGTTGTCGTGCATCCGCTCCTCGCCGCCGCGGAGCCGACCGCCGCGCAGAACTACGCGACGCACTGCGCCTCCTGCCACGCCGCGGATCGTCTCGGCGGTACCGGGCCCGCGCTTCTGCCGGAAAATCTCGAGCGGCTGCGCAAACCGGCGGCAATCGAGACCGTCACCGGCGGGCGACTGGCCACGCAGATGCCCGCGTTCGCGGACAGACTCTCGACCGCGGACATCCAGGCGCTGGTCGATTACGTTTACACGCCGCCGTCCCAGAAGCCGGTCTGGGGTGAAGCCGAGATCCGGGCGTCACGCGTCGAATACGTCAAGGCGGAGAGCCTCCCGCCCAAGCCGGTCTTCGCCGCCGATCCGCTCAACCTGTTCGTCGTCGTCGAAACCGGCGACCATCATGCGACCATCCTCGACGGCGACCGGTTCGAGCCGATCAAGCGCTTCGCCACGCGCTACGCGCTGCACGGCGGGCCGAAGTTCTCGCCCGACGGGCGCTACGTCTACTTCGCGTCACGCGACGGCTGGGTCTCCAAGTACGACATCTGGAACCTGACGCTCGTCGCCGAGGCTCGCGCCGGCATCAACACCCGCAACCTCGCGGTCTCCTCCGACGGCCTCCACGTGCTGGTAGGCAACTATCTGCCGCACACGGTCGTTGCGCTCGACGCGCGCGACCTGTCGCTCGTGAGGCTTATCCCCGCCGCGGACCGCGACGGCAGGAGCTCGCGCGTCTCCGCGGTGTACGACGCCGCGCCGCGCGAGAGCTTCATCGTCGCACTCAAGGACGTCCCCGAGCTGTGGGAGATCCCGTACGGGCCGAAGACCGGCCCGGTCTACGAAGGACTCGTGCACGACTATCGGATGGCGGAGGCGGTGGCGGCGAAAGGGCCGCTGCCGGTGCGGCGGATCGCGCTCGACGACATCCTCGACGACTTTTTCTTCGATCCGTCGTACGACCACGTGATCGGCGCCGCCCGCGACGGTCACACCGGGCAGGTCGTGAATCTCAACGTCCGGCGCAAGATCGCCGAGGTCGATCTGCCCGGATTACCGCACCTGGGCTCGGGCATCACCTGGGAATGGCACGGCCGGCCGGTGCTGGCGACGCCGAACCTCAAGGAGGGGCTCGTCACCGTCATCGATATGAAAAGCTGGAAGACCGTGGCGCAGGTGAAGACGGCCGGGCCGGGGTTTTTCATGCGCAGCCACGAGAACACGCCCTACGCGTGGGTCGACGCGTTCAACAGCGCCAACAGGGACGAGCTGCAGGTGATCGACAAGCAGTCGCTCCAGGTCGTGGCGACGCTCAGGCCCGCGCCCGGCAAGACCGTGGCGCACGTCGAGTTCACGCGCGACGGCAAGTACGCGCTAGCGAGCCTGTGGGAGATGGACGGCGCGCTCATCGTCTACGACGCCGCGACCTGGCAGGAAGTCAAGCGCATCCCGATGGTCAAGCCGTCGGGCAAGTACAACGTCTACAACAAAACGACGCGTTCCGCAGGAACGAGTCACTGAGGAACTTCCGACAAGCGCCGTGCGTGCCGCTACGGCGATCCGGAGTACGCTCGCAATCTCGCGACGTCGAGGATCTTCACCTCGCGCCCGTCGACGCTGATCAACCCGGCATCGGCGAGCTC
>JBGPYP010000046.1:0-12226 GCA_041493285.1 Casimicrobiaceae bacterium | reverse complement strand
ATCGACGATGCTGAAGGCGCTCTCAGGGCTCATCAAGCCGTGGGGCGGGTCAATCATGTTCGACGGCGAGCACATCGACGGCATGCGCCCGGACCGCATCGTGCGCCGCGGCCTCGTGCAGGTCACGCAGGGCAAGGAAGCCTACCCCGCCATGACCGTCGAGGAGAACCTGCTTCTCGGCGCGCACGTGTGCCGGCAGCGCGCGGTCCGCGCGCGCGGGCTCGAACGCGCCTACGAGTACTTTCCGATTCTCAAGGAGCGGCGGCGCCAGCTCACGGGGACGCTCTCCGGGGGCCAGTTGCAGATGCTGTGCATCGCGCGCGGCCTCATGTCCGAGCCGAAGATGATGCTGTTGGACGAGCCGAGCTCGGCGCTCGCACCGCAGGTGGTGCTCGACATCTTCCGCGCCATCGCCCGCATCTGCCGCGACGGCATGACGCTGCTGATAGTCGAGCAGAACGTGCGGATGGCGCTGCTGCTCGCCGAATATGGCTACGTGATCAAGGACGGCGTCGTTCACATCGAGGGACCCGCGGAGAAGATGATCAACGACGACGCCGTCCGGCTGTCGTATCTCGGCGGGACCGTCGCCGATCGCGACCGGAAGATGGCACTGTGACCGCCTGCTGAAGGAACGCAAATGTCGTATTTTTTCGATCTCGTCATTGTCGGCCTGTCGCTCGGCATGGTGTACGCGCTCGTGGCTATCGGCATTTCGCTCATCTATTCCGGGCTCGACGTGGTGCACTTCGCTCACGGCGAGATCTACATGCTCGGCGCCTTCATCGGTCTGGCGCTGTTCAACGCGTTCCACCTCCCGTTCCCGCTGGTGTTGCTCGGATCGATGGTTCTCACGGGACTGGTCGGGGTGGTCATCGAGCGGGTGTTCTATCGCCGTGTCCTGCGGGGGGGAGGCGGCTATACGGTGGGAGGGATGGCGATGGTGATCTGCGGCTTCGGCATGTCGATCGTGCTGCAGAATGTCGCGTTCCTGATCTGGGGGGCGAGGGCGCTGCCGTTCCCGGTCACCTACGGCATGCCGGTGGAGCTCGGCAACATCACGCTGCCGGCCGCTTACGTATGGATCGTGCTCGCCGCGCTGGTCCTGATGACCGCGCTGCACCTCTTTCTCAAGAAGACCCGCCTCGGCCTCGCGGTGCGCGCGGTAGCGGGCAACAAGGAGATCGCCTACCTGATGGGCATCAATGTCCCGCTCACCATCTCGGTGATCTTCGGCGTGGCCTGCGCGCTCGGCGCGGCGGCGGGTGTGCTGGTCGGTCCGATCAACTACGTGCAGGTCCTGATGGGCATCGGCGTCCTGATCAAGGCCTTTGCGGCAGCGGTGATCGGCGGCTTCGGCAGCCTGCCCGGCGCGGTGCTGGGGGGGCTGCTCGTCGGCGTGACCGAGAGTCTCGGCGCGGGCTACCTGTCGGGGAGCTACAAGGACATCTACGCGTTCATCCTGATGATCGTGGTGCTGATGGTACGGCCGGCCGGGTTGCTCGGCGTGATCGCGAAGGTGAAGGCCTGACGACGATGCAACCGAAGTTCGAGCAACTCGCGCAATCGCTGGCGGCAGCCTGGCGCGCGTGCGGCACCATTGCACTTCCGCCCGCTGACGCCGCGCCCGCCTCGCGAGTGGACGCCTTCGCGGTCCAGGACCGGATGGCGGAGCTTTTGGGCGAGCGTATCGTCGGGTGGAAGGTCGGCGCGGCGGTCCGGGCCGTGCAGATTCTCGAAGGACACGACGGCCCGATCACCGGGCGCCTGCTGGCATCGCGTGTCTATTCGAGCCCGGCGCAGGTTCCGGCGGCGATGTTCGACGGCTACAAGATCGAATGCGAGTTCGCGTTTCGCTTCCGGCAGGCCGTTCCGGCGCGCGCTAACCCGTACACGCGTGCCGAACTCGAGCCACTGCTCGTTTTCCATCCCGGGCTCGAGCTCGCCGGCACGCGCTACGCGGCAGGAGACGGCAGTCGCAAATTCACGACGCACGATGCAATCGCCGACAACGGGACTGGCGGCGCGTATGTCGTTGCCGAAGGCGTCGAAAAGTGGCAAGGCATCGACTTCGAGCGATTGCCCATCGACGCACGGATCGACGCCGGGGATCCGATCCAAGTTTACGCCGGCGAATTCCGCCGCGATCCGGTCGATATCCTCGTGGAAACTGTGAACGGGTTGTCCGAGCGCAGCATCGGCCTTAATGCCGGCGACCTGCTGTCGACCGGCTCTCTCACGACGCCGACGCCGTTGCACAAGGGCCAGACCTACGTGGCGCGCTTCGCCGACGTCCAGATGCTCTCTGTCAGCATCCGTTAGCAGATGCATCCGCCGGATTGGCGGCACCGCGGCCCGGTCGCCGGTTGCGGGTACGGCAATGCGGGAACGCGAGTCGCGTGCCCGTGGACATTTTTGGGCGCGTCGTGCGCACATCAGGAGACATCGTCATGAGACCACTGAGGTGGGGCATGGTAGGCGGCGGGCCGGGTGCCGGCATCGCCCCCGCGCACCGGCGCGCCGCGGGCCTCGACGGCCGCTTCGAGCTGGTCGCGGGCGCCTTTTCGCGCAACCCCGACGGCAACCGTGCCATGGGCGAGGAACTCGGGGTTGCGCCCGACCGCGTCTATCGCGACTTCGCTGCAATGGCGGAGGTCGAAGGGCGCCGGTCCGACGGCATCGAGTGCGTGAGCATCGTTACGCCGAACGACACGCATGCGGCGGCGAGCCTCGCGTTCATCCGCAAGGGCATCGATGTCATCTGCGACAAGCCGATGGCGATGTCGCTCGCCGAGGCGTTGGCGGTGGAGAAGGCGGCTGCCGAGCACGGCGTGCTGTTCGCGCTGACGCACAATTACAGCGCCTATCCGATGGTGGCGGAAGCGCGGCACCAGGTGGCCTCGGGCGAACTGGGCGCGATTCGCGTGGTCACGGTCGAATACGCGCACGGCACCCGAAACCGCCTGCTGGAGGCCGAAGGCGACGCGAAAATGGCGTGGCGCGTCGATTCGGCGATCGCCGGCCCGTCGACGGTGCTGGGCGACATCGGTACGCATGCGCATCACCTGCTCCGCAGGATCACGGGACTCGAAATCGAAGCGCTGTCGGCGGAATTGACGACGATGGTTCCCGGCCGCAAGGCCGACGACAACGCCTTCGTGAGCCTGCGCTTTCACGGCGGCGCGCGCGGCCAGTTGTGGGCAACCATGGTCGCGGCCGGAAACGGGCACGGACTGCGCATCCGCGTCTTCGGCGAGAAGGCGAGCCTGCACTGGGATCAGGAGACGCCGGACGAGCTTTACCTGCGCGCGGACAATGCGCCGTACCGCACGCTGCGCCGTGGCGAGGCGTATCTATGCGCCGCCGCGCGTTATGGGTCCCGCACCAAGGCGGGCAACCCCGAAGGCTACTTCGGCGCATTCGCCAACATCTACTCCGATGCGGCTGAGTTGATCGGCGCCCGCCGCGAGGGGCGGCCCGCCAACCCGTTGGCCACTTCATTCGCGACTGCGCGCGACGGCGTCCTCGCGATGGCTTTCATCGAAGCCGCGGTCGCCTCGCATAAGAGTAACGGTGCGTGGACGGATGCAACACTCGATGTGCGGCGGTGATGCAACCAAGACGGCAACGCGGAACGCATCATTTAGAACCGCAATATTCTCTATTGCCCTCATTGCATGGACAAAAGACGGTCCGAAATCTAACTTACCACCTCGTCACCTCGATCGCCGCCCAGGCGTAACGCGCATTCAGTAGGCGGCGAGCGGAAATCATGCCCTCACCCAAGGTTCGAATTGCCGTTGCCGGCGCCGGTCAGATCGGCAGGCGCCACATCGAGCTCGTCGTGAAGAACCCGGAATGCACGTTGTCGGCGATCGTCGACCCTGCAGCCGCCGCCGTCGACTACGCGCGCACGCTGGGTGTACCGCGCTACATGTCGCTGGCCGAACTGTTCGCGAAGGGCCGCCCCGACGGCGTGATCCTCGCGACGCCGAATCAGATGCACGTCGACCAGACGCTGGAATGCATCGCCGCGAAGGTGCCCACGCTCGTGGAGAAGCCGGTGGCGCATACGCTCGAAGCCGGCATCAGGCTGTGCGAAGCTGCCGAAGCCGCCAATGTGCCCGTGCTGGTCGGGCACCATCGCCGGCACAGCTCGATCATGGCCAAGGCCGTCGCGGTGATCCAGAGCGGGATGCTCGGCAAGATCGTCGCGGTGGTGGGAACCGTGCTCTTCTACAAGGCCGAGTCGGAGGGCTATTACGACGGCGCCTTTGCGTGGCGCCGGGAACCGGGGGGCGGCCCCATCCTGCTCAACATGATCCACGAGGTCGGCAACCTGCGCTCGCTGTGCGGCGAGATCGTCGCCGTGCAGGCCTTCACGTCGAACGCTACGCGCAACTTCCCGGTCGAGGATACGGCGGCGATCGCCCTGCGCTTCGCCAACGGCGCGCTGGGCACGTTCATGCTGTCCGATACCGCGGCCTCCGACCGGAGCTGGGAACACACGTCTGGCGAAGACCCGCGCTACGTGAAGGCCCACACGGACGAGGACGACTGTTACCTGGTCGCCGGAACCTTCGGCTCGCTCGCGATCCCGACGATGCGCCTCCAGCGCTACCTGATGGCGGACGACCGGTCGTGGCACAAGGCGCTCGAAAAGAGCGTGGTCGAGCCGGAAGTCGTGGACCCGCTGGAGCGGCAGATCGCGCATTTCGCCGACGTCATCCGCGGCAACGCGAAGCCGCTCGTCAGCGCACGCGACGGGTTGCAGAATCTCCGCGTGGTCGACGCCATCGTCGAGGCTGCGAGGACCGGCCGCGTCGTGACCACGAGCTGATGGCGGCCGGACGCTTCCAGCCAACCACGATGACGCGATCGCAGGCGCACGCATGAAAATCTGCATGCTCGGTTCGGGTGCATTGGGAAGCGCCCTCGGCGGCGTGCTGACCGAAGGTGGCAACAACGTCTGGCTGATCGACGCCTGGACCGCCCATGTCGACGCCATGAACAGCCGGGGGCTCACGCTGCGCGACGGTGGCGTGGATCGAACGGTCAGGGTCCAAGCAAGGACGTCGCCCGATGGCATCGGCCCGGCCGATCTCATCGTCGTGCTCGTCAAATCGTTCCACACGCGCGAAGCGATCGAAGAGGCGAGCGCGATTATCGGCCCCGATACCGCGGTCATGTCGCTGCAAAATGGCCTCGGCCACGAGGAGATCCTCGCCGATGTGGTCGGCAAGGACCGTGTGCTGGCCGGCAAGACCTATGCCGGCGGCGTGCTGCTCGGGCCGGGGCACGTGATCGCGGGTACGAAGGGCAAGTACACGTACATCGGCGAGCTCGACGGCCGCATCACCGAGCGCGCGACAACGATCGCCGCAACCTTCAGCCGGGCCGGCCTGCCGACCGAGGTCAGCGCCAACATCATGGGCACGATGTGGGACAAGCTCTTGATCAACGTGGCGACCGGTGCGCTCTCCGGCATCACGCGGCTGCCCTACGGTGGCCTGTACAGCGTCCCCGAGGTCAGGCAATGCGCGCTCGCGGCCGTGGCAGAAGGTATTGCGGTGGCGAAGGCGCTCCGCGTGAGGCTCACCAGCGACAAGCCGGAAGACGCGTGGAATCTCGCCGCCGAGGGGCTGCCCAAGGAATTCAAGGCATCTATGCTACAGAGCATCGAAAAGGGCGCGCCGACCGAGATCGATTTCATCAACGGCTCGGTGGTCCGCTTTGGCGAGCGCACCAGGGTCCCGACGCCGGTCAACAAGGCTCTCGTCGCGTGCGTCAAGGGCATCGAGCTCTGGATGAAACAGTACGCACCGAAAGCCTGATCCGCTGCCGCCGACATTCGAGAAGGAACGCGCCATGGCCTACCCGAAAAAATCCTACGTCGAGCACGTTGCGGTGCGCGTCAGGGATATCGATTGGCACGTCCGCTTCTTCCGCGATGTGCTCGGGATGCCGATCCGCGAAGTGGACGGGCCGGCCGACAACCCGAGGCAGATCTGGACGGTCGGCGGCGTACAGTTGATGGCCGATCCCGCCTTTGCGGGTCCCGAAGGACGCTTGGCGCACCTCGGCGTCATGACCGAGGACCTCGAGGCGGCCCTCGCTGAAGCCTATGCGTGGGACGGAGTCAAGCCAATGCCCCAGGGACGCAACTGGCTCGCGTTGCCCGACGGGCTATGCGTCGAAGTGATCCAGGCGACCGGCAATTCGGTCGCCGCCGCGCTGGCGGTCGACCCGCGGGCGTGACGCCATAGCAACGGCTGTTGCGAACAATCGCTATCCGGAGAACCCGATTGAAGAAATTTCTGATGCTGCACGGCGTGAACCACACCATGTTCGGCAAGCGCGAGCCCAAGTACTACGGCACGATCACGCTGGCCGAGATCGACCAGAAGCTGCGCGAGCTCGGCAAGGAGTTGGGGGTCGATGTCATCAGCTTCCAGACCAATCAAGAAGGCGCGATGTGCGAGCGGATTCATCAGGCCTTCCTCGAGAAGGTGGACGGGGTGATCATCAACGCCGGCGCGTGGACCCACTACAGCTACGGCCTGCGCGATGCGTTGGCGATCCTGACGGCGCCCATCGTCGAGGTTCACATGTCGAACAACCACGCGCGCGACAAGTTCCGCCAATACTCGGTCATCTCCGACATCGCCAAGGGCTATATCGCCGGCTTCGGCATCGACAGCTATCTGCTGGGCTTGCGGGCCGCGGTGTCGGCAAGCGCCGCGCAGTAACGGTGGATCGCGCACGAGGAGCGGGAGACATGGTAATAGAACGCTATTGGGACGATGCGAAGGTGGGCGACAAGGGGGTGACCCCCGCGATGACGGTCACCGCGGCGATGATCGACGCCTACGCTGATCTCTCGGGAGATCACACGCCGCTGCACGTCGACGAGGAGTACGCGAAGAAGTCGCACTTCGGCCAGCGCGTCGCGCACGGCCTGTTCGGGCTGGCCGTCGCCGACGGCCTCAAATGCCAGGCGGACTACCGCTTCCTGCCGGGGATGTCGCTCGGCTGGAACTGGGATTTCCTCCTGCCGATCAAGATCGGCGACACCCTGCACGTGAAGTTCCGGGTGGGCACGATGCGGCCCTCGAAAAGCAAGCCCGGCTGGGGCATCGTGATCATCCCATGCGAGCTCATCAACCAGAAAGGCGAAGTGGTCCAGCGCGGCGAGCACAAGCTGATGATCCCGCGCCGGCCGGGAGCCACCGCAACCTAACCGCGGTCCGGCAGCAATGCCGCGTCCGCCGCAATGCAGTTTCTTTCCAACAGAGCGAATTCATGGCAACCCAACCTCTCCCGCTCGCGGGCATCCGCGTCGTCGATTACACGCACTTCCTGGCCGGGCCGTACGTGAGCCGTTGCCTTGCCGGCCTTGGCGCCGAGGTGATCAAGGTCGAGCGTCCGACGGCGGGTGACGCGGGCCGTCATCATCCGTACTTCGTCAACGGCCAGAGCGGCTACTTCCTGCAGCAGAACATGGGCAAGAAGGGGCTTTGCGTGAACCTGAAGGATGCCCGCGGCCTGAAGCTCGTGCATGCGCTCGTGCGCACGGCGGACGTGTTCGTCGAGAACTACCGGCCGGGCGCGCTCGACAAGCTGGGGCTGGGCTATAAAGCGCTCTCGCAGCTCAACCCGCGCCTCGTCTACTGTTCGGTGTCGGCCTATGGGCACACGGGGCCCGACTCGGCACGACCGGGCTTCGGCGTGATTGCCGAGGCGAAGAGCGGCGCGATGGCGATAATCGGCGTACCGGGCGAACCGCCGCCGCTCTTCCGGATGCCGATCGCCGACATGTACGCGGGGATTCACGGCGTGGCCGCGGTATGTGCCGCGCTCGTCGGCCGCGCAACGACGGGCAAGGGCCAGCACGTTGACACCGCGCTTTACGATTGCATGGTTAGCATGCACGACTACGCGGTGCAGTGCTACACGTTGAGCGGTGGCAAGGAGATTCCGGTGCCAACCGGGTACGACCTGCCGCAGTCAACCGTCTACGGTGTGTTCCCGGCGCACGACGGCAACCTGGTCATCGCGGCGCAGGTCGACGATGCGTGGAAACGTCTCGCGAAGGTGATCGGCGGCGAGGCGCTGGCGGCGGACACGCGGTTCCACAACCCAGAAGGGCGCAACGCGGATCGCGAGGAGATCCTGGGCAAGATCAAGGCGTGGACGAAGGCGCGCTCGGTCAAGGAATGCACCACGGTCCTCGACGCGGCGGAGGTGCCCTGCGCACCGGTGCAGAACATCGACGCGGTGCTGGCGGATCCGCAGATCCAGGCGCGCGGGATGATCGTCGAGCAGGAGCATCCCGTGCTCGGCAAGGTCAAGCTCGCCAACGTGCCGTTCAAGTTCTCCGACTGCGACGTGACGCCGCGCACCGCGGCGCCGCTGATGGGCCAGCACAACCGCGAGATCGCCGCGAAGCTCGGTTTCTCGCCGACGGAAATCGAGGCGATGGTGAACGACGGCGTGCTCTACGCCGAGGAAGCCGTTGCCCGGCTGGCGGCGGCTTGAACGGGGCGAGTCGCCGCGGTGAAGGAGATCGAGTGTCGAAGGGAGCGATGAAGACGATACGCTGGGGCATCATCGGCTGCGGTGACGTCACCGAAGTCAAGAGCGGCCCCGGTTTCTACAAGGCGGCGAATTCGCAATTGCTCGCGGTCATGCGACGCAACGGCGCTCTCGACGCCGATTTTGCGCGGCGCCACGGCGTCCCACGCTGGCACGACGACGCCGACGCCATCATCCGGGCCCCCGACATCGACGCCGTCTACGTCGCGACGATGCCGGAATCCCATCGCGATTACGTGTTGCGTTGCGCGGCGGCGGGAAAACCCGTGCTGGTCGAGAAGCCGATGGCGCTCGACCACGGCCAGTGCGAGGAAATGATCGCCGCTTGCCGGGCCGCCGGGGTCCCGCTATGGGTCGCCTATTATCGCCGGGCGTTGCCGCGCTTTCTGGCCGTGCGCGCTCTCGTGCAGAGCGGGACCGTTGGCGCGGTGCGGATGGTCGTGAGCCGCCAGTTTCAGCCTCTGCGCGCCCCGGCGCAAATGAACCCCGGGTCGCCGCCGTGGCGGATTGATACGACGCTTTCGGGCGGCGGACTCTTCGTCGACATGGTCAGCCACACGCTGGATTTTCTCGACTTCGTCTTCGGGCCGATCGAGAAGGTCTGCGCGCTCGCGGACAACCAGGCGGGCGCTTACCGGCCCGAGGATGTCGTTACCGCCAGTTACCGCTTCGCATCCGGCGTCTACGGCAGCGGTACCTTCTGCTACGCCGCCGACCGCGAGGAGGAAATGAACGAGATCATCGGGGCGGAAGGACGCATCCGGTTCTCGACGACCAAGGCGGTCCCGATATGCGTCATGCGCGGCGATGCGGTCGACGAAATTCGCCTCGACGATCCGCCGCACGTCCACCAGCCGTTGATCCAGACGATCGTCGATGAACTCAATGGCGAGGGCTCGTGTGCGAGCACCGGCGAGTCGGGCGCGCGCACGACGTGGGTGATCGACGAAATCCTGCGCGAGTACCGCGCGACGCAACGCTAGCGGCATTACAATGACGTCGACCGAGACACTGCAGGGCCAGGTGGCCATCGTCACCGGCGCCGCGCGCGGTATCGGCCTTGGCATCGCGAAGCGGCTCGCGCGGGAAGGCTGCGCGGTGGTCGTCTGGGATCGCGACACGAATGGATTCGACGCGACCACCGCGGGATTCGTGCCGGCGGCGATCGAGACGGTCGACGTCTCCAACTTCGCGTCGGTCGAGCGCGGTTTTGCCGCGACGATGGAACGCGTGGATCGCCTCGACATCCTGGTCAACAACGCCGGCGTCAGCGGGCCGGTGGCGCCGGTGTGGGAATATCCGCTCGACGCCTGGGATCGCGTGCTCGCCGTCGATCTGACGGGCGTTTTCTACTGCTGCCGCGTCGCGGTGCCGCGAATGCGGGCCGCGGGCTACGGCCGTGTCGTCAACGTCTCATCGATCACCGGCAAGGAGGGCAGCCCCGGGATCGCGGCCTACGCTTCGGCGAAGGCGGGCGTGATCGGATTCACGAAGTCGCTCGCGAGGGAGCTGGTCGACTCGGGGGTGCTCGTCAATTGCATCGCTCCGGCGATCACCGAGACCGACCTGTTCAAGGAGATGACAGCGGAGCACATCGCCGCGGCGAAGGCGAAGATTCCGATGGGGCGTTTCCTGACCATCGAGGAAACGGCGGCGATGGTGGCGTGGATCGCGGGCCCGGAGTGCAGCTTCTGCACGGGCGTCACGTTCGATCTTTCGGGCGGTCGCAGCACCTACTGACGCCATTCTGGAGAACTGAGATGAAGAAGATCCTGATGCTGCACGGCATCAACCACAACATGTTCGGCAAGCGCGACCCAGCTCAGTACGGAACGATCACGCTGGCCGAAATCGACGACAAACTACGCGGGCTCGGCAAAGAGCTGGGTGTCGAGGTCGTCAGCTTCCAGACCAATCACGAAGGCGCGATGTGCGAGCGGGTCCATCAGGCATTCCTCGAGAAAATGGACGCCGTCGTGATTAATGCCGGCGCCTGGACGCACTACAGCTACGGCATCCGCGACGCGCTGGCGATTCTGACGGTACCGATCGTCGAGATTCACATGTCGAACATCCATGCGCGGGAGGAATTCCGGCATCACTCGGTGTTCGCGGAGATCGTGAAGGGCCAGATCTGCGGTTTCGGCCTCGACAGCTATTTGCTGGGGCTGCGCGCGGCGGTATCGGTAAGCGCGGCGGCCAAGGCCTGACGGTAAAACGCACAAGGAGCCGGTCATGGTAAACGAGTTCGCCGAAAAGGTGGTCGTCGTCTCGGGAGGCAGCCGCGGCATCGGTCGTGGCATCGCCGCGGCTTTCGCGGCGGAAGGCGCGCACATCGTGCTCGCGGCTTCGTCGGTCGCGAATCTTGAAGCGGCGGCCAACGCGATTGGCCGCACGGCAGCGCTGCGGCCGGACATCTGCGCTGCCGATCTGCGGCGGGAGGAGGGGTGCGAGCAGGTCTTCCGCTTCGTTTCTGAGCGTCATGGCCGCTGTGACATTCTCGTCAACTCGGCCGGAGCCACGCGGGCCGGCGCGTTTCTGAAGCTCTCGGAGGAAGCCTGGCAGGACGGCTTCGCGCTGAAGTTCTTCGGTTGCGTGCGCCTCACCCGCCTGTTCTGGCCGCTGCTCGCCGCTGCCCATGGTCACGTCGTGAATATCATCGGGGGCGCCGCGCGCACGCCCGATCCGGAGTTTTTGATCGGCGGTTCCGTCAATGCGGCGATGGCCAACTTTAGCAAGGGGCTTTCGGGCCTCGGTAAGCGCGACGGAGTGAACGTCAACGCAATCCTGCCGGGCATGACCGAAACCGAACGCGTCGAGCAACTGTTCCGGCAACGCGCCGAGGCGACTGGCTCGTCGATCGATGAAGTGCGCAACGCGTTGATTGCCAAAGACGGGCTCGCGCGGCTCGGCAAGCCGGAGGACGTCGCGGCGCTCGCGCTGTTCCTCTGTTCCGAACGTGCGCGGCACATTCAAGGAACGGCGATCGCGGTCGACGGCGGCGCTACGCCGGGGCTCTACTGAGATTCGCTGCGAGGAGGCACCGACATGTCAGCGACAAGGCCAGCGGCCTGCGTCATGGGTTGGCCCGTGAAACACTCGCGCGCGCCGATCATCCACGGCTACTGGATCGAGAAGCACGGGATCGACGCCGATTTCCGGCTCGAGGCGGTGCGGCCGGAGGACTTTCCGGATTTCCTCGCACATCTCGCCGAGCGCGGCTATGTGGGCGGTTCGGCGACGATGCCGCATAAGGAGATGGCGCTCAAGCTGACCGAGCCCGATGCGCGGGCCACCGCGATCGGTGCCGCCAACGTGATCTGGCTCGACAACGGCAAGCTCCGCTCGACGAACTCCGACGTCGTCGGCTTCATCGCCGCGCTGGACGAGGCCGCGCCTGGCTGGGACCGGCGCGCTGAAAAGGCGGTCGTGTTCGGTGCCGGAGGCGCGGCACGTGCCGTCGTCTACGGGCTGCTTGAACGCGGCGTGCCGCGCATTCATCTGCACAACCGGACGTTCGCGAAAGCGGAAGCGTTTCGGCAACGGTTCGGCCCGAAAGTCATCCCCACGACCGCCGAAGAACTCCCCGCTGCGCTCGCCGGTGCCGGTCTCGTCGTCAACGCGGCATCCT
>JBGPYP010000259.1:0-3925 GCA_041493285.1 Casimicrobiaceae bacterium | reverse complement strand
CGGCCTGCGCGACGCCGGCGTTGGCGTTGCTGTCGTAACCGGCGCCGGCCTCGACGTATCCGCTCGTGCGCGTCTGATAGCGGCCTTCGCGCGCCTGCAGCGCGGCGAGATAGCGGTCGATGCCGGCCTGTACCTCGGGCGGCGGTTGCTCTTTCGCGACGGCTTCGAATTCCTCACGGGCGCGGACGTTGTCGCCGGCGTAGAAGTAGGCGCGGGCGAGTTCGAGGCGCGCGCGCGTGTCGTTGGGAAACTGGAGCACGTAGCGCTCGAGCGCGAGCACGCCTTCGCCGGCGCGGCCGAGATCGACCGCGGCAACGCCGCACCAGAGATCGAATTCGCGCGGCCGCACGCTGACGTCCGGGTCGGCGCAGAAGGTCGCGTACGCTTCCGCCGCGCGACCGGTCTCGACCAGCGCGCGCAGGTCGTCGACGGGCGCCGCTTGTGCCGCGGCGATCGCGGCGAGGAACACGGCGGTGGCGATCGTTGCCGTGCGCCTCGGGCGACGCTGCGTGCGGGCCTCGATCGGTTGCGGCATAGGCGTCGCGCTCGGGCGTGGGACTTGGGCTGCGGCGAAGGGCGGATGATGATAGCACGCGCCCCGGACGACTACGGAACGACCTGGTCGATGGTCACCTTCACACCGGACGCGCCGGGTTTCACCGGCCCACTCTTGCCGGAGAGGTCGCCCGCTTGCGGTGTCGCATTGCCGCTCTTGGAAATGCGCGCTTCGACGATCACTGCCGGCGCGGCGGAGAGCTTCGCGCTTGGGCCCATGCCCATGCTGTCGTCGAGCCGGAAATCCTTCGGCAGCTCTTTGGCCGGAACGCGCAGCACCGCGAGCGGCACGCGCGGCCCGTCGACCGCGCGCGCGAAGATGAACACCGTGTCGGTCAGTGCGACCTTCGAGGCGAGCGCCGGGCTGATGTCCACGCGTCCGGCGATCGTCGCACCGGAAGCCGGCGCGGCGGCCGCAAGCGGTCGCGCCCACTCTCGCGCTGCGGCCGCGGTTGGCGGAGCCGCTTTGCCACCGCTCTTCGCCGACTCGACTTCGGCAACGATGGCCGTGATCTGTTTCGCATCGTCCGACCCTTCGGGAAGTTCGGCGAGCAACCGCTGCCAATACGCGAGCGCGCCGTCGAGATCGCGCACTTCCAGCGCCGCGGTCGCGGCGAGCGCCAGCGCTTTCTTGTGCTTGGGATCCGCAGCGAGCGCGCGAGCGGCAAGCGCGGCCGGCTTGCCGGCAAGCTTGCGGCCCTGGGCCATCGCCAGCGCATCGGCGTAGTCGGCGAGCAGCGCGGCATTGTCCGGAATGAGCGCATCGGCGTGCGCGTACGCCTCGGCGGCATCGGCGAAGCGCCCGAGCGCGCTATACGAGCGCGCGAGCAGCGCCCATCCCTCCGCATCGTCGGGACGCGCCTTGAGCCGCTGCGCGAGGCTGTCGACCATTCCGAGGATCTGGCTGTCGGACACCTCGTGCGCGTTGCGCCCGTCGGCGGACGGCGCGAGCGCGATCGCCTCGGGCTTGCCCAGCCGCGCGTAGAGGATCACCGCCGCGGACGGTATCACTACCAGCAATGCGACCGCGAAAAGCCACGCGCGCCGGCGCGGAACCGCCGGGGCGACGCGCTCGCTCGGCGCGCCGACGTCCTCCGAAAGGCGCCGCGAGAGTTCTACCACGGCCGCTTCTCGCTCCTCCGCGCTGATGACGCCATCGGCGCATTCGGCATCGAGCACCTGTTTCTGATCGCGATACACGGCGACCGCCGCCGCATCGGCGTCGGGCGCGGCCGCCGCGTGACGGGCGCGCAGCACCGGGAGCAGCAAGAGCGCGAGCGTCACGACGACGAGCAGCGCGGCGAGCGACCAGAAAATGAGCATGGGCGGGACGGTGGAGGTAGGTGGTATGCGCGGCGTGGCTCGCGTTGGCGACACGTATCGCCGCGGCACGCGCATTATACCGGCGGCGCTAGTCGCTGCTCGCCGCGGCGCGGGAGCCTTCGCGTCGTGCCGGTCCGCGGGCAGCGGGTTCCAAAAACAGCGTGCGGTCTGTACACTCTGGCGTGGTGCATCGGTCGTGCGGGCCGCGGCTAAGGAACCTGAGGCGTTGCACGGTACGGGAGGCCAAAGTGCGGCACCAGTCGATCCTGGCGTATGCGCGTTACCGCGATCTCAAGCTCGCGGCGGCCGTGACGCTGGCGACGATCGCGGTGTACGAGCAGGGCGTCGAGACCACGACCTGCGACAGGTCGATGGTCAAGAAGGCCGTCAAGTGCGACATGCGCAAGGACCTCCCACACGGTCCGGCGTGCATCAGCGCCTGTCCGACCGGTGCCGCGCTGCGCGTGTCGCCCGAGCGCTTCCCCGACTACACCAGCGCCGTCGAGGCGTAGCGCCGCTTGTGACGCTGAATCCTCGCGTCCGCCGCGATCCCACGCGAAAGCCCCACGCATGCCTGACCAGAACATCCGTCAAAGCTCGCTCGAATACCACCGCGCGCATCCGCCCGGCAAGATCTCGATCCTGCCGACCAAGCAGCTCGAGAATCAGCGCGACCTGGCGCTCGCGTATACGCCGGGGGTCGCCGCAGCCTGCGACGAGATCGTGCGCGACCCGGCCGAGGCGCGCAACCTGACCGCGCGTGGCAACCTGATCGGGGTCATCACCAACGGTACGGCCGTGCTCGGGCTGGGTGCTATCGGTGCGCTTGCCGCCAAGCCTGTGATGGAAGGCAAGGCGGTACTGTTCAAGAAGTTCGCCGGCATCGACTGCTTCGATATCGAAGTCGACGAGCGCGATCCGGACAAGCTCGTCGAGATCATCTGCGCGCTCGAGCCGACGTTCGGCGGCATCAATCTCGAGGACATCAAGGCGCCGGAATGCTTCCACGTCGAGCGCAAATGCCGCGAGCGCATGAAGATTCCCGTGTTCCACGACGATCAGCACGGCACCGCGATCATCGTCGGCGCCGCGGTGCTCAACGGTCTGCGCGTCGTCGGCAAGGATATCGCCAAGGTCAAGCTCGTCTGCTCGGGCGCGGGCGCCGCGGCGCTTGCCTGCCTGGACATCCTGGTGAGCCTGGGCGTCAAGCACGAGAACATCTGGGTCTCCGACATCGCGGGTGTCGTTTACGCCGGACGCAAAGAGGAGATGGACGACAACAAGGCGCGCTATTCGCAGCAGACCGACGCGCGCAAGCTCGCCGACATCATCAGTGGCGCCGACATCTTCCTCGGCCTCTCCGCGGGCCGCGTGCTCAAGCCCGAGATGGTGAAGCGGATGGCCGACCAACCGCTGATCCTGGCGCTCGCCAATCCCGAGCCGGAGATCATGCCCGACGTCGCCAAGGCCGCGCGGCCCGACGCGATCATCGCCACCGGCCGCTCCGATTTTCCCAACCAGGTCAACAATGTCCTGTGCTTCCCGTTCATCTTCCGCGGCGCGCTCGATGTGGGCGCGACGACGATCAACGAGGCGATGAAGCTCGCCACGGTGCGCGCGATCGCCGAACTCGCGATGGCCGAGCAGTCGGACATCGTCGCCGCCGCGTACGGGACCGAGGACGTCAGGTTCGGCCCCGATTACCTCATCCCGAAACCATTCGATCCGCGGCTGATCGTGAAGATCGCGCCTGCGGTCGCCCGGGCCGCGATGGACTCGGGCGTCGCGACGCGCCCGATCGCCGACTTCGACGCCTATCACCAGCGGCTGCTGCAGTTCGTGTATCACTCCGGCCTGCTGATGAAGCCGATCTTCCAGGGGGCGAAGCACTCACCCAAGCGCATCGTGTTTGCCGAGGGCGAGGACGAGCGCGTGCTGCGCGCGGTGCAGGTCGTGGTCGACGAGGGGCTGGCCAAGCCGATCCTGGTCGGCCGGCCCGCGATCATTTCGCAGCGCATCGAGCGTTATGGCTTGCGGCTCAAGCCGG
>JBGPYP010000326.1:0-2989 GCA_041493285.1 Casimicrobiaceae bacterium | reverse complement strand
TGCACACCGCGATCTACACCGTCGTTACCGTGCCGGGCGCGCTCCTGGTCGGACTGGGGCTGGCACTACTGGCCAACGTGCCGTTCCGTCGCCAGTGGCCGGTGCGGCTCGGTTTGCTGCTGCCGTGGGCGCTGCCGCTGGTGTTCTCGGGGCTCATCTTCCGCTGGTTCTTCGAGTACCAACAGGGGATCGTCAACGACGTGCTCTCGCGGATCGGCGTCGAGCCGCTCGCCTGGCTGACCGAGCCCAATCTCGCCATGGCGGCGATCTGCATCGCGATTATCTGGAAGGCATCCTCGTTCATGGCGCTGATGCTGCTCGCCGGCCTGCAGACGATCCCGCGCGAGCTCTACGAGGCCGCCGAGGTCGACGGCGCGACGCGCTGGCAGAAATTCGTCTCCATCACTTTGCCGATGCTGCGACCGGCGATCATGGTCGCGCTCATCTTTCGCACCATCACCGCGATCCAGACTTTCGACATCCCGTACGCGATGACCGGCGGTGGCCCGGGCGACTCGACCGAGACGCTGGCGATGTACATCCAGAAGACGACGCTCGACTTCCTCGACTTCGGCTACGGCTCCGCGCTTGCCACGCTGATGTTCGTGATCAGCATGGTCGTGACCAGCGGCTATCTGCGCTATACGCGGCGCAGCGCTCGACGCGGGGAGGGTTGACGCATGCTGCCGAAGCGCAGAACCGTCGTCTGGCTCGCCGGGATCATCGTCGCGGTGAATGGTTTCTTTCCCGCGCTGTGGATCCTGCTCACGTCGCTCAAGACCGAAACCGAGCTGATGAGCCATCCGATCACCTATCTGCCGCAGGCGCCGACGCTCGCCAACTACGTGCAGGCGTTCACCGAGCAGCCCCTGTTGCGCTTCTTGTGGAACAGTTTCGTCGTCGCCTCGCTCTCGACGCTGCTGTGCGTGCTGGTCTCCGCGCTCGCCGCGTACGCGCTGACGCGGCTCCGTGTGCCGAAAAGCGGCCTGATCATGGCTGCGCTGATGGCGGTCGCGATGTTCCCGCTGATCTCGCTGATGGTGCCGCTGTTCAAGATGATGCGCGAGCTGGGATTGCTCAACACCTATCTCGCGCTGATCCTGCCCTACGCGGTGTTGTCGATGCCCGTGTGTACGCTGGTGCTGGCGAGCTTCTTCCAGGACATCGAGCCCGACCTCGAGGCCGCCGCGATGATCGACGGCTGCTCGCGCGTTGGCGCGCTCTTCCGCGTGGTCGTGCCGCTTTCCGCGCCCGGGGTGTTCACTGCGGCGATCCTCGCCTTCGTCAACGCCTGGGACGAGTTCCTGCTGGCGCTCACCATGATGAACCGGCTCAACATGCGCACGCTGTCGGTCGGCATTACGCTCTACCAAGGCGAGTTCGCGTTCCCCTGGCCGCTGATCTCCGCGGCGCTGATCGTCGCCATCGTGCCGATCTCGATCTTGATTGCGGTGTTTCAGGAGCGCGTGGTTGGCGGGTTGACGGCGGGCGGGGTCAAGGGCTAACGACGTGAGCCCGCAGCGAGGGGCCTCCGTCACCGTCGTGCGAATTCCCCACGTCGCGTTGTCGGCCCTTGCGCCCGGCTCGGGTCGCCTCCAGTCGCATTCGCTCGGGGAGCCTTGCTCCGCCTCGCCGGTCGCCCCACGGGCGCAGCGATGCGGGGATGCGACCGCGGAGGCGGATGGGCTGCGGGCAACAAAACCAGTCGATGTTCGCACCCCCTTGCACCCGCAGCGATCGACGCAGGAGGCCGACACGATGAGTTTGCGTATTGCGCGGTCGGCACAGGAAGGCCGATGCGGCTGATCGAGCCCGACCGCCACGAGGGCCTCTCCGCCGCTCGCTGGGACGAAGGCGCCGCGCGCCGCGCGATCGAGACGATTGCGCGGGATTGCGAGGACCGTTTCTCGCCCGACGGACTGTGGACAGCGCATCCGCTCGACACCGAAGGCGAACAAGCGTCTGCGCCCTTCACGATGCTCTACATGGGCGCTGCCGGAGTGATCTGGGCGCTCGATAGCCTGGCGCGGCGTGGATTGACACGGCCTGCCGAGCGGTTCGTGCCCATGCTCGCGGCGCTCGAGGCGCTGAACCTCCGACAGATCGAGCCCTGGGGCTGCGGCATCGAGTCGTATCTCATGGGCCGTTCGGGCGTGCTGCTCACCCACTATCGCGTGCGACCGTCGGGCGAGGTCGCAGACCGCCTCGCGCAATCGATCGGCGCGAACATTGATCACCCGGCGCGCGAGCTGATGTGGGGTGCACCTGGAACGATGCACGCCGCGATCGCGATGCACGAGTGGACGGGCGAGGAGCGCTGGGCGGAACTGTTTCGATCGTCCGCGAGATCGCTCGCCGCGGCTCTGATCGCTCCGCCGGACGCAGGTTGTCAGCTCTGGGAGCAGGATCTCTACGGCCGCCGATCGACGTATCTGGGCGCGGGTCACGGCTTCGCCGGCAACGCCGGCGCGCTCGTGCGCGGCTTCGCACTCTTGCCGCAGGACGAGCGCCCAGAATGGGTCGAGCGCATCGTGAGAACAGCGCTGGCGACCGCGACACGCGAAGGCTCGCTTGCCAACTGGCCTCCCTCATGGTCCGGTGCGGGAGCGCGCGAGCCGCACTTTCTCGTCCAATGGTGTCATGGTGCGCCGGGCTTCGTGACGAGCCTCGCAACGCTTGCGGACCCACGACTCGATGACGTCTTGCTCGCCGCGGGCGAGCTGGTGTGGACGGCGGGTCCGCTGCGCAAAGGCGGCGGGCTGTGTCACGGTACGGCCGGCAACGGCTACGCATTCCTGAAGCTTTTTCGCAGGACCGGCGACCGACGCTGGCTCGAACGTGCGCGCGCGTTTGCGATCCATGCGATCGCGCAGTGCGAACGCCACGCCGCGGCCTACGGCACGCGGCGCTATTCACTGTACACCGGCGATCCGGGCGTCGCGATCTACCTCATGCAATGCATCGACGGCAGGGCGGTGTGGCCGGGGCT
>JBGPYP010000209.1:0-4717 GCA_041493285.1 Casimicrobiaceae bacterium | reverse complement strand
ACCTCGGGGCCCTTCAGCGTCGGCATGTCGCGCTTGACGGTGAAGCCGAGCTTGGTCTGAATGTACGCGAGATGCCGATAGCCTTCGGGAAAACCCTCGAGTAGCGTAGCGTCGAGATGGGGTCGAGCGGTTGGGTCGAGCGGGTCGAGGCGGTCTTTCTCATAGATCGGTTGGCGCAGGACGATGGCCCACACGTCGCCGCGCTGTTCGAAGAAATCGTAGAACCGACCGGTGCAGACCACGTCGCAGGCGACGCCGTCGATCGTCGCCCGCTGCGAAATCGTCATCTTGGTCTGCGCGATCGCGCGCGTGCCGGCGACATCGATCGACGAGCCGCCGAGGAAGTGGAGGATGCTGACGCCCTTGTTCCAGCCCTCCCGACTCACCTCGATGAAACGCTCCGCCGGGCCCTGAAACCACGTCGCCATCATCGTGCCGCCCGGATGCCAGACGCTCCGGAAGCGCTCCCAGTCACCCGCATCGCGCCAGATCGCCCAGTTCTCCACGACCTCGCGGATGCGCAGCCGTTCGTGCATCACCGCATCGAAGGTTTGATTCGACGTACTCACGCCGGCCGCCTCCTTGATCGTCCTGTGGAAATCCTCTCGCTCGCGCGTCGGCGGCTGCGCCGACTCGCCTCGCGCGATCCCCACGCTTCGCGTGGGGCCCCTCGCTGCGGGCTCGCGTCGCTACTTCCCCGGATCCTTGACGTCGGGAAATTTGTCGAACTCGATGTTGTAGAGGATGCCATCGACCTTCTCGACGCGCCGGATGTAAACCGTCTGCACGATATCGCGCGTCTCGGGATCGATCATGATCGGGCCGCGCGGGCTCATGAGCTTCATCCCCTTGAGCGCGCCGACGAACCGCTCGGGATCGGTCGACCCGCCTGTCTTCTTGAGCGCCTCGGCGATCGCCGCCATCCCGTCGTAACCCGCGCAGGCCATGAAGTTGGGGCGCAACTTGGTGCCGTTGGTCTCCGCGTACACCTTCAGAAAAGCCTTGTTCTCCGGCGAATCGTGCGCCGCCGAGTAGTGGAAGCTGGTGATGAGCCCGAGCGTCGGCTCGCCCATCGCCTGCAGCACGCCATCGTCGGTCAGATCGCCGGTGGCGATGATCCGGATGCCGGCCTGCTTGAGACCACGCTCCTCGTAACCCTTGATGAAGGCAATGGTCTGGCTGCCGGGCGGAAGGAACACGAACACCGCTTCCGGCCGGGTGTCCTTGACCCGCTGCAGAAACGGCGCGAAGTCGGGGTTCTGCAATGGCGTGCGAACGCTGTCGACGATCTCGCCGCCGGCGGCTTTGAAGGCCTTGACGAAGGTTGTTTCCGCGTCAACGCCGGGACCGAAGTCCGAAACCAGGGTAAACACGCGCTTGATGCCGTTCTTCGCCGCCCATTGCGCGATGGGCTGCGTGTCCTGGGGCAGGGTGTGCGAGAGGCGCACGATGTACGGCGAGCGCGTGGTGATCACCGAGGTCGCCGCGTTCATGATCACCATCGGCTTCCTCGCTTCGGCAGAGACCGGTGCCACCGCCAGCGCGTTCGGCGTCAGGCCGAATCCCGCCAGGATATCCACCTCATCGCGCGTGATCACCTCCTGCGCCAGGCGCTTGGCGATGTCTGGCGCGGCGCCGGTCGTATCCTTCACCACGATCTCGATCTTCTTGCCGGCGAACACGTCGCCGTTCTGCTTCAAATACGTCTTAATGCCGCCGAGAATCTGCGCGCCGTAATCGGCGAAAGGCCCGGAGAACTCCGCGATCACGCCGATCTTCACCGTTCCCTGCGCCGACGCCGCACCGGCGATCAAGCACAGCAACACGGTGAGCAGGCATCGCGCCCGGCGTAGCAAGGTATTCATTGCAGATCCCTCCTCGTGAATCGGTCAGGCGAACGTTTCCTCGCGCCACAACCCCAGCGCCTTCTGCGCCGGACGATCGGAATAACTGAACAGTACTGCGTCTTCATCGGCCTCGTGAGACACCTTGCACCACGAGGGCACAACGAAAATATCGTGTGGCTCCCACGCGAAGCTATCGTCGCCCACGCGGCTTCGACCACGGCCTTCGACGACGCAGTAGACGGTCGCGTCGGTGGCCCGATACGGCAGTCCGCGAAAGCCCGAAGGGAGCAGCTGGATGAACGCGCTGATCGTTGGCATCGGGTAGCCGCCCGTGGCGGGATTCGAGTATTGCATCTTGAATCCATGGCTCGGGTGCGGCGGATCGTGACGACTGAGTTGCTCCAGTGCCTCGCGGCTGCGCGCGTAAGGATAGGTGAAGATCGGCGTCGTGTCCGAGCGCGCGGTGTAGTCGAGCGGTAGCATGTTGGCGCCGAAGCGCGCCAGCGCGTCGCCTTCGGGCCGAGTGACCGGCTGCGACTCCTGCGGATGGCGCTCGGCGAACCCGGCGTCGAAGAACGCCACCATCGGGATGTCGAGACCGTCGAGCCATACCACCGGCGCATTGCCCGGATTGCCGTGGTCGTGAAACGTCCACGACGGCGTGATGATGAAATCTCCCGGATGCATCGTCGTCCGCTCGCCATCGACCGCGGTATACGCGCCTTCGCCTTCGACCACGAGCCGCAGCGCGGACTGCGTGTGCCGGTGGCTGGGCGCAACTTCGCCCGGAAGGATCAGTTGCAGGCCCGCGTACAGGCTGTGGGTGATCGACGACGCGCCGCGCAGGCCCGGGTTCTCCAGGACCAGGACCCGGCGCTCGGCTTCGCGCGCGGTGATCAGACGTCCGGATTCCAGCAGATACGGGCGCACGTCCCGGTAGCGCCAGAGCGCGGGCACGCAAGCCGGCGCCGGATGCGGCGGGACCAGGTTGCCCAGGGACTCCCACAGCGGCGTGAGGCTGTGCTTGTCGATCCGCGCGTAGAACGCCTGGCGCTCGTCGGTCTGCGAGGGTTTGGTGAAGAGCATCGTGGGGCTCCTTCCTGGCGGCGATTTTCTCACAGCGCGCTGCCGGCGATGCGGCGAGGGCTATCGAAATTCCCGCACGTATTCGGGCGCCGAAAAGAGCCAGTCGAGCGCATCGTAGTAACGCTCGGCCGGGCGACCCTGATAAATGTCGTTGCGTACCCGCCGGGCCACGCCGTCGGCGTGATACACCAGTCCGAATAGCCGCGACGAGATCTGCACCCGCGATGCCCTGACGAGCCGCAGCTCCTGATAGCGCCGGAATGCCGCCGTGAAATCGCCATCGGCGGCGTCCGCGGCCGCGGCGAGGCAGACTCCGTCTTCCATCGCCATCGCCGCGCCTTGGGCCAGGTATTGCAACATCAGGTGCGCGGCGTCGCCCAGCAGCGTCACCGGGCCCTCGCTCCAGCGCTCCACCGGCTCGCGAAAGCGGAGCATCCAGCGCCGGAACACCTTCGGCACGCGCAGGAGGTTCAGCGGCTTCTCGCAATTCGCGGCGAACAGCGGCAACACTTCCTCCGGCGGCGCTTCCTCGTTATGCCCGGTGCCGGCGTGTTCGCGCACGACCGTCGCCACTAGGTTGAAGAGCTTCCAGCCACGCAGCGGATAATGCACGATGTGCGTGCCCGGACCGGCCCAGAGCGTAGCCGCCGGCCAGCGGAGATCCTTCGGCATGTCATCCACCGCCAGCACCGCGCGGTAGCACATGTGGCCGGAAACCGGAGGCTCGCCGTCGCCGACGATCCGCTCCCGCACGGCGGAGCGCGCACCGTCTGCACCGACCAGCGCCGCCGCTGCGACACGGGAACCGCCGTCGAGCTCGACGCTCACGCCGTCGCCATCGAGTTCGAATCCGCAAACGCGACTGTTCGTGCGCAACTCGACCACGTCGCTGCGCGCCTTGCAGCCGTCGAGGAGGGCCTCGTGAATGTCGGCGCGGTGAGTGACCGCGTAAGGATTGCCGTAACGGTCGCGAAAGCGCTCGTCGAGCGGAACGTCGATCACGGTCTCGCCCGTGACGCCATCCATTAGCAGCAGACGTTCGATAAACACCGCTTCTTTCTTGACGCGTTCCCCCGCGTCCAGCGCGTCGAGCGCGGACCACGCATTCGGTGCGAGTTGGATGCCGGCACCGATCTCACCGAATTGCTGCGCCTGCTCGAGCACCAAGACACGGAAACCCTTGCGCGCCAGGGCTAGCGCGCAGGCAAGACCGCCGATGCCTCCACCGGCGATGACGACAGGCTTGGCGTTCCGGGGCTTCGTCATGAGTGGTATGCAACCTCAAATCCAGTGGGGCGACGCGGCCTCCAT
Organism: Casimicrobiaceae bacterium; assembly: GCA_041493285.1. Lineage (GTDB taxonomy): Bacteria > Pseudomonadota > Gammaproteobacteria > Burkholderiales > Casimicrobiaceae > PALSA-1003. Next base: position 473 of record JBGPYP010000209.1, on the reverse strand, counting down.
GCCGGCATTGCATTGGCGCGGACCGCAGTCGAGAATACCAGTCTCGCGACAGCCATGCAGGCGGCGGCAGGTTGTGCGCGCAAGAGCGTCGCTGCCCATGCGCCGGGTCTGAACTTTTTCGCCAAGTTGCCGAACCCCGACAAGCAGTTCGCGGTCATGCCCGGGATCGCGCACACCAGCACGCGCTCGAAGAACTGGGCGTTGGTGTACCACCTGCTCGACGGCTGGTTCAGCGCGCCGTCGCCGGTGTACGTCGGCTGAGCTCCGCGCCGCGACTAGGGCCGCGGCACGATGTACGGAGGCTTCGGCGCTGCGCCCGGCGCCATCGACGGCCGGGGCGATCGATGGCGTGTTGGATGCGGGCGAACCGGTAAGTATCCCGCAACCGCGTAGCCATAGCCGCCATCCGCGAGCATGTCCTTGCCGTTGCGTCCGTCGCCGGCATCGCGCCGCGATTGGGCCGCGAGTTCCTT